>JAEZYG010000008.1 GCA_023419175.1 Actinomycetes bacterium | reverse complement strand
ACTGATGACGGCGACCACAGTGCCCGCGGCGATTGCCCACAGCAAGGATCCCTTCACTCCGCGCTGATAAAGGAAGAAGAGCAAAAGGACGGTACCGATGAAGGTGAAGATCGGCCAACCGATGAGGGAACCAGAAACACCCATCGTCAGCAGAGGAGATCCTGGACGGACGATACCGGCGTTTGCCAAGCCGACCAAGGTGATGAATAAACCGATACCGACCGAGATTGCAATGCGCAGCGGTGGCGGGACGGCACGGAATACGGCTTCCCTAAAGCCTGTCAGAACGAGAAGAGTGATGATGGCGCCTTCCCAAAAGACCAATCCCATCGCTTGAGGCCAGGTCATCTGAGGGGCGACGACGTAGGCGAGCATGGCATTGAGTCCCAAACCAGCAGCCATGCCGATGGGGAAACGTCCAACGACACCCATGAGGATGGTCAATAAGCCTGCGAGCAAAGCGGTAACCGCAGCGACCATTGCGATGGATTGGGAGATAGCGGCGGTATCGACCACGCCGGCAGCAGGGTCGATGAATTTAGGAGCACCAGAGATGAGGTTGCCGTCTTTGTCGGCAGCCGTTCCGATGATGAGAGGGTTGAGGGCGATGATATAGGCCATCGCGAAGAAGGTCACCAGACCTCCACGTACTTCGCGATGAATAGTGGAACCGCGGGAGGTGATTTCAAACCAACGATCCCAGATGGACACGGACTGAGAAGATGCAGCCGATGGCGGCGCGGATTGAGTGGCCATGCACATAATCTTAGTGGATCGCCCCGTAGGTGAAACTAATCCCACCATGGCAAGATGGCAACAAGACAACTGCGCCTACAGTCGTATATAATTAGGAGGAAGATATCCTCTTAGTTATAATCGTGGTCATCCACCGTAATGGTGTCATAGACAGGGGGTGGCAATTTGATAACCCTCTCCTCAGCGACGACATCGGAATGAGCCCCACAGCCATGATCTACCGAGACGACATGTCCGTCCGTGGAAGAAAATTCATTGGCGCACACACCGAAGATCGTGCCCAAAGATCCGCTTAAACGGACAAAATACCCACAACTGACACAGTGAGCAGGAGCATTTTTAGTCATCGCATTATGCGGTCCTCCACTGCCGTGCAACCAGCGTTCAGCGCTTTGGCTTCGAGCTTTCACCGACATGACCCGCTCGCGACCCAATCCCAATTCATTCGCAACAGCGCGAGTATGAGCCCATTCAGATGGATCGTCGTCTACCCCTAATTCCGTAGGGATATATCCAGGTTCCAATCTGGAATCGTTATCCGGAGTTGGCAAGAGCATTCCTGGACGAACGTCACCAGGTTCCACGCGGTCAGCCCAGGGCACCCACGCCGGAGCGAGAAGGGATTCCTCACCGGGCAACAGGACGACCTCATTGACCGTCGCGGAGCGAGCACGCGAAGCTCGAGCCATGGTGACCGCCCAGCGCCATCCTCGATATCCAGGGTGATCACAGGCGAAATAATGAGTCGCCAAACGAGTACCTTTTTCCTCGGTGCAACCTAGATATTCACCGACTCCGAAATCGGCAGCTGCCTCTTGAGCCGCTGTACGTGCTGAATCGACAGCTGCAGCGATGATTTTATCGAGACTCACAGTTCAAGCTCATCTGCTACGGCGCGTAACATGCCCGCAATCTTCCTCGATTGTTGAGGATTGGGATAGCGTCCATGGCGATATCCATTGCCCACCTGATCGAGCAATTTGATGAGATCTTCAAACATGACGGCGAGCTGAGCCGGCTTTTTGCGAGCTGCCTTCGCTAAAGAGGGAGGCATTTCGATCACCTCAACGGACAAAGCTTGTTCTCCGCGCCGTCCCTGAACGATTCCGAATTCAACTCGCTGTCCAGAACGCAGATGGGTGATCGACGCCGGTAGGGCATCCGATCGCACGTAGACCTCTCCGCCATCATCTTTCGTGATGAAGCCGAAGCCCTTCTCCGCATCGTAAAAGCGCACCTTACCGCTGGGCATGTGCTCTCAACCTCATTTCGCAGTGATCGATCGAATGTCTAGTCCTCCAAGGCTACACGCCTGAGAATGACGTTTCCATTCTACGTGCCGACTTTTCTCCCCTTCTAGACTGATTAGGGTGACGACCAGTAGAAGCGATATGGATTCCCATCTTGTCGGTTTCGCCCGTCCTATAGGTGGCGATTCACGATCGGCAAGCGACCGCGTAGATACTCCATCGTCTCTACAGCATTCTACGAATAATCCACCCCATGATTATCGCGCACCTGCATCGCCTTCACTCGATCAGATCAGCATCTCCAGCATTCCCTCTCGCGAGGCTACGATGCCATTTCCGGGAGATATCGATAGCCCAGAAGATCATCTGTGGACGCCCGATCAACCGCTTGGCTCTGTGGGCTCTACCCCTCATCGGACACGCGAATCCTCGCTATTGAGTGCTGAGCGATTGGAAAATCCCGAGCAGATCTTCTTTCAATCCCTGGACGGAACCATCTATCGCCACGATAGATCTCCTATCCCTGTAGGGAGCGATCGCTCCGCCGAGCCGATAAGGCATCATCTCAATCCATCTGATGATGAACCTATCGTTGCCCCTACGCTGAGTCATCGCTCTTCTCTCGGAGAGAAAGCGGCCATTCCAGCCTCATATGGTCATGGCAGCATGTCGACTTCACAGAGGAGTTCTTCCAAAAAGTCGACGACTTTCACTACAACGGCCTTACCGATGATCGCTCTTCTTGCAGGCGGTCTTCTCTTCGTCCCAGACCTTGTGCGCTGGACATTGCTCTTCACCGCAGCATTGACCTATAGCGAGCATCGCCGCCCCTATCGCGCCGCTCTTTTCACCCAATGGATACTGGCAGCATGTGCTCAAATTTTCCTATTTCCGTCTACCTTCTATGAGATGACGTCCCTGTGGGTCTTTCTCCACATCGTGGCGATCATCACGATCATCGCCATCTACTTGCTCACCTCAGATAGGGATATCTCCACCCAGAGCGCACCACCTAGTTTGACTCCCCCTCCCCCTTATCAACCGACCTGCGCTCCACCTCCACCACCTGAACAGACCGATGGTGAAGGCAACTATCCCGCTCGCCCATATAGCGATTTATCCACCGAGATAGATGGATCGGAAAGATCTTGGCCAACCTATGGATCAGATCAACGCTAAGGTTGATTCTTCCCTGAGATCCCAGATCTCCATACCCTTTAGTGAATCAGGATCATCAATACGTCTTTCCAGATAGCCGACCAGGTCATAAGGCCAGAGATCTTGAGGGCTTAATGAGCGTAGCTCACTTAAGGGATACCAGCGATACCCCTTCATATTGCGCCTTTCTTGAGCGGTCAGTCCGCCAGGTTTCACCTCAAAAGGATAAGGCGCCTGATAGAAGAAAAATCGCTCCGTTTGGATCAATATTCGATCTGAATAGCCATGGACGACCGTCCGTTGGGCAACTGGATCTCCCAGATCTTTCTCTTCGAGCACATACCCTGTCTCCTCATAGAGTTCACGCACAGCTGCTTGAACCCATGTCTCACCTTCCTCAACTCCTCCGCCCGGACATACCCACCAGCGACGATGAGGATAGGCCGGATCTGAATCGCAGACGAGCAAGATCCAATCCCCTGCGAGTACCACGATTCGAGCAGCGACACGAGTGGAAATCCTGCGCTTGCTATCCATCCGATCTGTCCCTTTCTCGAGTGAGAAACGCCCATTTCTCCCGATAGCCCAGCGTCAGACAGCGCACCACCCACCGACACAGATCGTCTGCTTCCATGGAAGGGAGACGATAGGACAGCTCGTCTGCCGCCTGCTGCACGGACAATTGAGAGCACGAAGCCGCCGAGGCGATCAGAGCACCCGCCCACCTGACGCTTGTCCCCAGGCAAGAGGAGGGAAGGATCGAGGCGTGAATCTGATCGACCACTGCGACAAGACCGCTGACAGCTGCCACCGTCTCGGGATCCGAATCGATCGATACGATATTGGTGGCGAAAAGATGGTGAGTTGGCTCATCGAGAAAGGATGCAGCCATCTCCACAGCCTTCTCGCAGGTATAGCCGAAACGCGAAAGCTGGGCGCTCACCTTGCGCCGAGCCGGTCGCGAATAGTCATTTTGTAGGATCAATGCCTCTTCGATAGCGGCATAGACGGCTTCTGCGAGAAGCTGACCGGCGAGGGTGTGCTTGCCGGGAGAGGTGATGGGATGGCCTGCGCCGATAGGGGCAGCGATGGTTAATTGGTCGGTACCGGTGCCGGTCGCCAGACGGGTGGAATAGCGAGAGCCGATGAGCAGATCGCGCATGATCGCCACTTTCGCTTCGGTGGCCATCACACAGGCTCGCGTCAATCCGGCAGGGCTGAATTCCTGATTGGCGATCACCGTCGTGACGATGGTGCCGATGCGGTGCTCGTCCGCTGAGCCAAGGGGAAGATACCCTTGTTCCGTCTCGATCACACTCGCCTTATCCGTCGCACAACCGGCATTGCCCTGCACGCCGGCCGTACAGATAGCTGCGATCGCAAGACCTTTCCATCGGCGTTCGGCATATCCGTAGCAATTCATATTCGCCGCCGTCCCCATAGCGATCGTCTGGGCAGGGTCGAGCCCCACATCGTGGCAGCGCTGACGATGCAATTCATCGTTTCGTGCGATCAGATTGTCGATCGCCTGAGCGCTATGGCCATCGGATTCACAGCTTTGATGGTTATAAAAGCCGGTGATATCCTCGCGAATCCCTCCGCAGCTATCGACGGTCGATATCACGCGATGGGCACGGCGCAGACGCGTCCACAGCATATTTCCTTTTTTGCCCATCACCACTTGGTCGGGCCAGTCGAGAATGATCTGCATCGCCACTCATCCTTGAGCCAAGATACGCCAGGTGCGCACCAATTGGGCGTCGACATCGCAATCGAAATGCCTTGTCGGCCTCACCTGATAGCTGAGTTGACAGTTGGTGATTCCCGCCCTTTTCAACCAGACGACGTGTGTGGCCTCGGCGTCTGCGGCGACGATGGTAGGTCGGTGTCCTTGGGTGGACAAAGCGATCAGCTCATCGAGGCCGGCGTCGAGATTCCTCATCGATCCGGCGGTGATCACCCGATCGCACCCATCGAATTCGTCGAGCACATTCCATGCCGATTGGTAGTCGAGACATCGATCGATCGCCCGGTCGAAGGTGAAGCGCAACCCTCTTTCGTCGTCGACTAACGCGTGAAGCACCTCTTCATCGGGTTGGGAATATCCGTTGAGAAAGCCGATCACAATTCCCTCAGCACCCAATTCCAAATAGTGAGCGATCAATCCTTTAAGTCTGGTGACTTCCCCTCCATCGGTGCGATATCCCTCTCGCAAACGCACGAGAGGACGAATGGGAAGATCGGTTACCTCACGCAAACGAGCAAGTTTCATAGGTTCGGCTGAGCGACCTTCTCCACTGTAATCTCCAATGAGGATCAAACGATCCGCTCCTCCGCTATCGGCATTGATGGCATCCTGCTCGCTTCGTACCACCACTTCGAGAGTCGCGACCATGGCTCTATCGTCTATCAGATCTATCGCATTGAGGCTACGACCTGCCGAGTAACAGATGAGTTTAAATGCCGAACCAGCTCAAAGGTAGACGTGTGAAATAGAGACCTTGCATCTCCCTTTCCCATAAAATCCCTAGATATCCGTCAGGTAAGTAGGTCATACATTGATAGACATAGTGACCGGGATTGATCGTGCGAGACGCCGCCCACGTCCGTCCACCATCTTGAGAAAGACGCAGAACCCCACGTCCGCGATAGGGCATGAGCTGAGATGCATTGGCAAATACGATACGGTCTGGATGGCATTCATCACGACAGGAGATGGCATTGGGCTGAGAGAAGATCTCATCGAGTTGCTCGACATAGTCCACATCCGACCAGCTATATCCACCGTCATAGCTGATTGCACGCGCCACTTTCCCACTCGGATGCTGATTGCGCATGAAGATCACCACTGCTCCATCTGCCCGTTCAACGATGGTCGACTCATAGGTGCTCAAGGTGGGATCGTCTATCGTTCGAGCGTCGATAGTTTCACCGTTGATAATCCGCCCATCATTGGTGGACTGTCCACGACGCCAGGTCTTTCCCCCATCATCGGAATAGATCACCGCACAGGACATGGAAAGCCACGTTTCATTATTGAAGTAGACGGGGATGAGCAGACGTCCAGCATATTCAGAAAAGCGTAGCTGGATTCCGTTACCTGGCCCTGTGCCAAGGAAGGTCATCCACTCCTCTTTAATCTGATGATCGAGATTGACAGGTTTCGACCAGCTTTGTCCGTCGTCATCGGAATAGATCATTTGTACATAGCTGGTTCTGGCGGTAAAGAGGCTCTCATTTTCATCGACTCCTCGCGCCAAGAAGACATTGCCGCGTGCTTGTCCATCCTGGGTAACATTTCCTTGTTCATCGACACGATAGGACGTCGGTTGCCCTAGTGAATCGATAACAGCTCCATCTTCACGCCAGCGATAGCGATGACCCTCATCGTCATAGAGCACGAAACGTCCCGTTTCATCGACCCCTTGGACGCGTTCAGCATTGGGCTGTCCGATACCTCCAGGGAAATGATCGATGATGACGAAAATTCGTCCGCTGGACTCATCTTGAACCAGGCAGGAATCTATGACCGACGCTCCATCCATTCCTGAGCCCGGGTAAGAGATAGTCGGCTGAATCTCTTCCCATGTGAGTCCGCTATCCAAAGATCGGCGGATGACAAAATTGATCGAATTAGGAGCATCATTAGGAATCGTCTCGCGCTGATCGCATCCGGCAATCACAACTCCCGACTGGGTGGTGAGTAGGGAAGGAATGCGATAGGAGACGGAGTGGGCATATCCAGCATCGAAAAGACATTGAGTGCTGACAGGCTCAACTGCACTCAATTGTTTGATTTGAGAATCGTTGAGGGCTATGGGATAGATTGCCGCGTGACGCACCTCACCAAAGAGGCGATCTGAACGCGTATCTTGACCGATGACCACCATATCGAGATCATCAGTATCGGCGAAAAAGACCTGTCCAGGATGGTGGACTTCGAGATATCCATTGACATATATATCGACTGCGCCACGATCAGCTTTGACCACGAGATCGACCCAATGTCCGTCATCCCATCGTCCATGAGCTCGACAAATCGTCTCATATCCTTCGCGATCGCATAGCTTATAGACGATCCCATCTCTATCAATGGATAGCGAGATAACCTCATGTTCACCTGAGGAAGCGGCAAAGATGACCCCGTGTTGTCCAGCGCCTCTCACGCGGAAGCGAATGGCGATACTTCCTTCATAGAGACGGTTTATGCGCGAGATATCACGCGCACTCAGGTGCGATGCTGCGAATTGCACGAGGGGTCGTGGACGGATGGCGAGGGCACAGATCTGTTGGTCGCTCATCGCATGATCGTAAAATGCCACCTTTTCAACCGTGACGATCTGGCTGTCTGCGTAGCGATATGAGGAGGCTTGGCAGTGAGCTGGGCTCAGATTAGCGGTGGTGGAAAAGACCTGATAGCCGTCCAGATAGATTTTAGAGCCGAAGATTCCAGTCGTAATCGCAACGGAATGCCAGGATTCATCGCGCAGTTCTGCCGTATCTTCCATATCGAGATTGATACTGACATCACGCGTATGCCCGGTGAGGAGGAGAGCACCTCCAGCGATCTCCAAAGTCCAACCATAGGTGGAACCTTCGAGAGAGATAAGAGGGGTATCCGCGCGGGCGCAGAAGGTAAAGATTAGCGTGGTTATCTCTGCTGAAGGGGCAGCGGGGAAGAGCATCATCGCCTCATGTCATCATATGTCTGATCTTTTCTATCAGATTAGCAAAAAGAGGGGACGGAAACCCGTCCCCTCTTAGCTGACTTACTGACCGATCAGTACATTCCGTCCATACCAGCAGCGCCATCAGGCATTGCAGGAGCCTTTTCGGGCTTATCAGCAATGACCGCTTCGGTGGTCAAGAACAGACCAGCGATCGAGGCGGCATTCTGCAAAGCAGAACGAGTAACCTTCGCCGGGTCGAGAATACCGGCGGCGATCATATCCTCATATTCATCGGTGGCAGCGTTGAGACCCTGTCCAGCGGGAAGAGCCTTGACCTTTTCAGCCACAACTCCACCTTCGAGACCGGCATTGGTAGCAATCTGTTTGAGAGGAGCTTCTGCAGCGGCGAGAACGATCTGAGCGCCCACCTTCTCTTCGTCGGTGAGATCATCCAGTTTCACTGCGGCGCTCGCCTGCAAGAGAGCCACACCGCCACCAGGAAGCACGCCTTCTTCAACGGCTGCTTTAGCGTTGCGCACAGCGTCTTCGATGCGGTGCTTGCGCTCCTTCATCTCAACCTCGGTAGCGGCGCCAACCTTGATGACAGCCACACCACCAGAGAGCTTCGCTAGACGCTCCTGGAGCTTCTCACGGTCGTAATCGGAATCGGAATTCTCGATCTCGGTGCGGATCTGCTTGACGCGAGCAGCGATCTGATCCTTATCTCCAGCACCTTCAACCAAGGTGGTGTCATCCTTGGTAACGGTCACAGTGCGCACGCGACCGAGCATATCCAAATCGACAGTCTCCAAGGACAAACCAACCGTCTCGGAGATGACCTGTCCACCGGTGAGAACTGCGATATCGGCCAAGATCGCCTTGCGACGATCACCGAATCCAGGAGCCTTGACGGCAACGGACTTGAAGGTACCGCGGATCTTATTGACGACCAGACCGGCGAGGGCTTCGCCGTCCACGTCCTCAGCGATCACCAAGAGCGGACGAGAGGTCTGCTGAACCTTTTCGAGAACTGGGAGCAGTTCTTTCAAGGAGGAAACCTTGCCGTCCACGATTAAAACATAGGGATCTTCTAAGGTGGCTTCCATACGCTCGGCGTCGGTGACGAAATAGCCGGAGATATATCCCTTATCGAAGTTCATACCTTCGGTGAGCTCAAGTTCGAGTCCGAAAGTATTGGATTCTTCGACGGTGATAACGCCTTCCTTGCCGACCTTATCCATCGCCTCAGCGATGATCTCGCCGACCTTGCGATCCCCGGCGGAGATGGAGGCTGTCTGGGCGATCTGCTCCTTGGTCTCCACCTCAGTGGACATCTCGGTCAGCTTGGCGGACAAAGCTTCCACAGCCTTATCGATACCGCGCTTGAGCTCGATGGGATTGGAGCCAGCGGTCACATTGCGTAGACCTTCACGCACCATCGCCTGAGCGATGACGGTAGCGGTGGTGGTTCCATCGCCAGCGACATCATCGGTCTTCTTGGCGACTTCCTTCACCAGCTCTGCACCGATCTTTTCAAAAGGATCGGACAGCTCGATCTCCTTGGCGATCGATACGCCGTCATTGGTGATGGTGGGAGCACCCCACGACTTTTCGAGCACAACGTTACGACCCTTGGGGCCGAGGGTGACCTTGACGGCGTCCGCCAAGGTATTCATACCCTTTTCCAGTCCCTTACGGGCTTCGCTATCAAATTCAATGAGTTTTGCCATGGTCTTGTTGAAAATTCCTTAGGCATCGGGAGCCGTAGCTCCGCTGGGTAATTCCTATTCAGCCTTGAGGCTGGTCATGATTTAGTGCCCGCGACGGACGGCTTACGCC
>JAEZYG010000075.1 GCA_023419175.1 Actinomycetes bacterium | reverse complement strand
TAACGCCTAGTTGTGAATAGGGCGAGACGATGAGACTAATGACCCCTAGAGCAGATTAGATTGAGCCCATAGCCTTGAGTGTAGAGAAGAGGTCGCTGTATGAAAAAGATCAAAGTGGATGGACGTGTAGCCGAATTAGATGGCGATGAGATGACTCGTGTCATCTGGCAATTCATCAAAGAACGGTTAATTCTTCCCTATCTCGATATCGATCTGGACTATTACGATTTGGGCATTGCCAATCGCGATCGCACCGATGATCAGGTCACGATTGATGCTGCTCATGCCATTCAGCGCTGTGGAGTGGGTGTGAAATGCGCCACGATCACTCCAGACGAAGCCAGAGTTGAAGAATTCTCCTTAAAGAAGATGTGGCGTTCACCCAATGGGACGATTCGCAATATTTTGGGTGGGGTTATCTTCCGGGAACCGATCGTGATCGACTCGATTCCGCGTCTGGTACCCGGTTGGAAACGTCCCATCGTGGTCGGACGTCACGCTTTTGGAGATCAATATCGGGCAAGCGATATGAAAATTCCTGGACCGGGAACCTTGACGCTGACCTATACACCTGAGGATGGATCGGAGCCTGTCGTCATGGAGATGGTGCGTCTTCCTGAAGACGGGGGAGTGGCGATGGGGATGTATAACTTCACCTCATCTATTCGAGGCTTTGCTCGAGCAACGATGAATTACGCTCTCCAACGAGGCTATCCAGTCTATCTATCGACGAAGAATACGATTCTCAAATCCTATGACGGGCAGTTTAAAGATATCTTTGCTGAGATCTATGAGACAGAATTTAAAGATCGATTTGAACAAGCAGGGTTGAGCTATGAACATCGCCTCATCGACGATATGGTGGCATGCGCCTTGAAATGGGAAGGTGGCTATATCTGGGCCTGTAAGAACTATGACGGAGATGTTCAGTCAGATACCATCGCTCAAGGATTTGGCTCTTTGGGGTTGATGACATCGGTCTTGGTCAGCGAGGACGGCAAGACGATGGAAGCAGAGGCTGCCCATGGGACTGTTACTCGCCACTATCGCCGTCATCAACGAGGAGAATCGACTTCAACGAATCCGATCGCTTCTATCTTCGCCTGGACAAGGGGATTAGCTCATCGAGCCGCTCTCGATTCCAATCGGGAATTGCGTTCATTTGCCTCCCTTGTAGAAGAAAGTTGTATCGCAGTTGTCGAATCGGGGAAGATGACCAAAGATCTCGCTATGCTTATCGATAAGGATCAGCCTTGGCTGACCACAGAGGAATTCCTCGATGCTATTGATCGGCGCCTTCAGGAGGTCTGGACATAGATATGTCCGAGTTAGCGCGTAGTTTAGTCGTCATCTTTCTGCTGTTCTTTATCGGAGGTCTCTTCTCCGCCGCTGAGATGTCTTTGGTGACGCTACGCGAATCGCAGATCGCTCGTTTGCAAACGAAAGGGAAACGCGGACGGGCGATCGGTGAACTCACATCGAATCCGAACCGTTTCCTGTCCTCAGTCCAGATAGGCGTCACCCTTGCTGGTTTTCTCTCTGCAGCTTTCGGTAGCGATTCTCTGGCTGGAAAATTTGTCGCCCCCTATCTGGTTTCCATAGGGATGGCGCCTCCCCTCGCCTCAGTTATTGCGGTGATCTTGGTGACCGCTTTCGTCTCCTTCGGATCGATCGTGATCTCCGAGCTGACCGCTAAGCGCTTGGCGATGCAACGCTCCGAACAATTCGCTTTAGCTCTCGCGCCAATGGTTCATATCATCGCTCGAGTGGCGACTCCTCTGATTTGGCTTTTAGACAAATGCACGAACCTTCTCGTTCGCGCTCTAGGAGGGGATCCCCATGCCAACAAGGAAGCTGTTAGCCAAGAGGAATTGCGTTCCATGGTGGCGAATGCCGACGCTCTATCCGATGAAGAAAGGGCGATTGTAGACGATGTATTCGATGCTGGTGATCGCTCCCTTCGTGAGGTGATGGTTCCTCGTACGGAGGTCGATTTTCTTGACGGACAGATGACAGCTTTCAAGGCGATCCGTTTCGTCACCAGTCACCAGCGCTCTCGCTATCCGGTCATTGACGGCAGTGCGGACGAGGTGATCGGCTTTCTCCATGTGCGAGATCTCATGAGTTTGGAAATGCATGAGCGCTCCACTCCAGTCAAGCAACTTGTCCGTCCGGTGATGAGCTTGCCAGAGACGGTAAAAGTCTTAAGAGCGATGACTGAAATGCGCAGAGGGCAAGCGCATTTAGCGATCGTTCAGGACGAATATGGCGGGACAGCCGGTATTGTCACCTTGGAAGATTTGATCGAAGAGCTCATTGGGGATATCACCGATGAATACGATGTTGTAGACGATATCGCTCTCAAGCATGAACAGCTATCCGATATTGAGGGGTTGACCTCTCTGGAGGATTTTGCGGAGCGAACAGGCTTAGCTATTCCTGAGGGTCCTTACGATACGGTGGCTGGCTTCGTGATGGCTCGTCTAGGACGGATAGCAGAGCTCAACGATACGGTTGTGGTGCGTCTCGATCCTGTTGATGCCGGCGATGACGATGAGGATAGAGGAATCGATCTTTCGATGAGAGTATCCGAGATGGATGGACGACGTATCGCTTGGCTGGATATCACACGCCTGGAAAATGGCGAACAGCATCCATCCCACACGTCGCAAAATTCTGTATAAATTAGTGAGGGAGGGCAGATGCCCTCCCTCATCGTCTAGATGGGTATCAGGCGTCTAGAATCGTCCCTTCCAAGAAATCGTGATAGGCGGGAAGGTCGAGTTGACCATTGCCGGAGATACCGATGAGAATGACCTCTCCTTCGGCATCGTTCTCAGCATTGCGCAGATATTCCACCGCTCCAGCGATCGCATGGTTGGATTCAGCAGCTGGAATGATTCCTTGAGCTCGGGCAAAAGTGACACCAGCAGCGAAAGCGTCCCGCTGTTTGATCGCAGTCGCCTTCATCAATCCTTGATCGTAGGCGGCAGAGACGAGGGGAGCCATACCGTGGAATCTCAAGCCTCCAGCATGGACGGGGTCAGGAACGAAATCGGATCCCAAAGAATGCATCTTGAGAAGAGGGGTCATATTGGCGGTATCGCCGAAATCGTAACGATATTCCCCTTGGGTCAGTGACGGCGCTGCAGCCGGTTCACAAGCGGTGATAGTCGTAGACGACTTCCCTTCAAGATTGCTGTGAATGAAGGGGAAACTGATACCGGCCAGATTGGAGCCTCCGCCAGCACAGGCGAAGAGGTGATCGGGCATCTTCTCTCCAGCATCGAGCAATTGGGCGATGGTCTCTTGACCGATGACCGTCTGGTGTAATGCCACATGGTTGAGCACACTGCCCAGGGCATAGCTGGCGTCGGGATCTTTCACGGCAGCTTCGATAGCCTCAGAGATTGCCATCCCCAAAGAGCCAGACGTATCGGGATAGCGTTTACGCAATGCCCGTCCAGCTTCGGTTAACTCAGATGGGGAGGACGCTACTTGGCCGCCGAAGGTCTCCATCTGCATACGCCGATAGGGTTTGGAATCGTAGGAGCTACGAACCTGCCAAACCTTACATTCCATACCGAGCAGTTGACAGGCAAACGACAGAGCGGCTCCCCATTGTCCCGCGCCGGTTTCTGTGGTCAAGCGCAGACGTCCTGCTTGCTTGTTATACCAGGCTTGGGCGATAGATGAATTGGTCTTGTGGGAACCCACAGGGGAAGCACCTTCATATTTGCAGTAGATGCGAGCCTTAGTACCCAAAGCCTGTTCGAAGCGGCGAGCACGATAGAGCGGTGAAGGACGCCAGAGACGGTACAGCTCACGGATTTCGCTTGGAATTTCGATCCATCGTTCGCCACTCAATTCCTGTTCGATCAGTCCAGGAGGGAAAATGGCCGCCAGATCGTCAGCAGTTACCGGCTCACGTGTCGCCGGATTGAGATGCGGGGGGCATCCTGCGGGCAGATCAGCGGCAAGGTTGTACCAATGAGTGGGGATGTGATCCTCAGCAAGTTCAATCTTTGTGCGCTGGTCAGTCATGGCAGAAGTCTAGCCTCTCTTTCAACCTATAGGCGAGAACGTTTCCTCCTAGGCGAATGAGGAGTGGACGCGTAAACTTTCCAATATGCGCATATCCGTTCTTCTTAGCAGCGTAATCTGCTCCGCGATGGTCGCTGGCTGTGCTCAGCCCCCGCAACAACGCGTTGTGGATGAGACTATCGCCCCGCCAACACAAGACTATTCAGTCTGCTTGGTCAACGATGAACAGGGCGTTGCTCTTCTGGATGCGATGAAAGATGTTGAGGCTGACGGGGTCAAAGTGAGCAGGGCTGCTATCGCTAGCGAAGCGGATTATGCGGTCGGGATTCAATCCATGATCGACCAGGGTTGCCAGTTGGTAATCGGACGAGGAAGCCAAAGCGCTGAGGCGATTCAGGCGGCAGCAGAACAGAATCCTGAGGCGACGTTCGCTCTTATCGATAGTTCGATTACCTCGCCGGCAAGCAATGTCCGTCTGGTGACATTCCAAGTTCATCAAGCCTCTTTCTTAGCAGGGTATATCGCTGCCTCTGTCAGCAAGACGGGAGTCGTGGGAACCTTCGGAGCTCTCGATATTCCAGCTGTGACGATCTATATGGATGGATTTATCGCTGGTGTAGCACAGTGGAATAAGAATCACAGCGATCATCAGGTGAAAGCCGTCGGTTGGGATGAGAACGGTCAATCAGGTATCTTCGTCCAGTCGGCCTCGTCAGCTTTCGATGATCCTGAAGCGGGAGCGGCTGCCGCACAGAAATTGATCGACATGAAAGCGGATGTGATCTTCCCGGTAGCAGGGAAATCATCTGATGGCATGATGGACCAACTCGATAAATCGATAGCGGTCATCGGTGGAGATAGGGATCTATGTGCCGATCATCGCGACGTTTGCTCCAGCGGGCAGATTCTCACATCTGTCATCAAAGACGAGAATAAAGCCCTTGTAGAATTGATTAATGCTCAGCGTGAGAACAAGACGAGCGGTATCTTCTCGGCAGATTTGCGTAATGGCGGAGTGAAACTTGCCGATTATTCCGATCGTGTGGGTTCGGCTGTCAGGGCAGAGGTGGATCAGCTCAACTTGCAGATTAAAGACGGCACGATCACCATATCGTCAGCGTCCGCGGTGGGATGATGATACGGGTTGCTACGGATGGATCGTCGCTTGCCAATCCAGGTCCGGCGGGATGGGCGTGGGTGATCGATGAAGACAATTGGGCATCTGGAGGATGGGAATCGGCGACGAATAATGTCGCTGAGCTGACCGCTGTTCTGCACTTTCTTCATGCCACCGCCGATCTATGCGAGCCAGTAGAGATTCTGTGCGATAGCCAATATGTCATCAATTCTTTGACGAAATGGATGCCGTCTTGGAAGCGGAAAGGGTGGAAGAAAGCTGACGGGAAACCCGTTGCCAATCGCGAATTAATGGAAGATCTCGATCGGGCTATGGCAAGGCGAGACATCACCTTTACCTGGGTGAAAGGACATGCTGGCAACGAGCTCAACGAGGCGGCAGATAGTAAAGCTCGTTCGGTAGCCGAAGCCATTAAGTCAGGCGATGACTATGACGAAGGTCCTGGTCTTGTAGGGGTTCTATCAAGTGATAGCCCAGATGAGGATCGAGATGACAGATCTATAGAAAATTTGCTCGTGGCTGATTCTCCAGATGGGGATACATCCATTTGTAAAGACGATCATGACGATGTGATCGGGATCGTCACCGAACGCGAGTTGGAGCTCAACGCCGTCATAGAACGTTCAGAAGGTTATCTGTCCTACCTCCATCCTGAGGTGATTGAATTTGGTTCTAACGGGCGTATATGGGATTGCGAAAAAATCGCACATAACCTGCTAGGACGTGAAAAGGAAGCCGGTTTTGAGCTCATCGGTTCTTCTCGCCTTGACCGCCATGTGATTCAACTTCGTTGGAGAATCGAGACGCCGTCAGCCATCTATTTGAAAACATCTATCTGGACTGATCGGGATGGTTCTTGGCAGATGATCTTCACTCAGGCGACGCGCGTGATCTCTTCGAGTCGATAGACAGCTCTAAGGTTCGCATCCTTGTCTCCTTCGCCCTAGACTAAACCCTATGTGTGCTCACATTCTTGCCACTGCAGCGTGGCCTTATGCGAATGGTCCTCGCCATATCGGACACGTTTCCGGTTTTGGTGTTCCCTCCGATGTTTTTACGCGCTTTATGCGAATGCGTGGGCACGATGTTCTTCTCGTCTCTGGATCCGATGAACACGGTACGGCGATTCAGGTCAAAGCTGAATCGGAAGGCTTAACGCCTCAAGAGGCGGCTGATAAATATCACGGCATCATCGTCGAAGATCTACAAGGTCTCGGTTTGAGCTACGATCTCTACACTCGTACGACTACACGCAATCATGCCGAGGTCGTCCAGGAGATGTTCACCACTCTTTACCGCAACGGATATATCGTTGCCCACAAGCAGATGGGAGCGATCTCCCCCTCTACCGGACGAACACTTCCCGATCGATATATTGAAGGTGAATGCCCAATCTGTGGATTCGCAGATGCTAGAGGGGATCAATGCGATAACTGTGGCAATCAGCTCGATCCAATCGATCTGATCAATCCGCGTTCCAAGATCAATGGAGAAAAACCGGAATTCAAGCAGACTGAGCATTTCTTCCTCGATTTACCTGCCTGCGCTGAGGCCTTGAAATCGTGGCTGTCCACTCGTGATGAATGGCGTCCCAATGTTTTAGCCTTCTCAGAAAATTACATCGAGAAACTCAAGCCTCGCGCCATTACCCGCGATTTGGATTGGGGAATCCCCATCCCCGTTGAGGGATGGCAAGACGAGAATATGAAGCGTATTTACGTATGGTTCGATGCGGTGACGGGCTATCTCTCGGCTTCCATCGAGTGGGCGAAACGGATCGGGGATCCCGATGCTTGGAAACAATGGTGGACCAATCCTGACGCCCGTTGCTATATGTTCATGGGCAAGGATAACATCGTCTTCCATTCGGTCATCTGGCCATCTATGCTCCTGGGAGCTAACGGTGAAGGGGGCAGAGGGGGAGAAAAATCCGACCTCTTTGGCCATCTGGAATTACCCACTGAAGTTGTCAGCTCGGAATTCTTGACGATGAAAGGATCCAAGGTTGATACCTCTCATGGACATGTCATCTTGGTACGTGATTTCTTGAAAGAATTCGGTCCTGACGCCTTGCGTTATTACATCGCTGTGGCAGGTCCTGAAGCGCGCGATACCGATTTCACCTGGGATGAATTCGTCCGACGTACCAATTTTGAATTGGCTAATGAATGGGGGAATTTGGTCAACCGTTCCATCTCGATGGCATTCAAGAACAACGGGGCTATCCCTGAAGCTGGCGAATTACTCGATGTCGATCGTGAGCTTCTCGATGCTGCCAAGGAAGCTTTCGCCACCGTTGCTGACGCTTTGGAACGCCACCGCTTCAAGCAGGCGATTACAGAGGCGATGCGTGTGGTTTCTTTAGCTAATCAATATCTGTCCCAAACGGAACCGTGGAAATTAAAGGAGGATACCGCGCGTCGCGATACCGTCCTTCACGTAGCTTTGCAGACGGTTTTCTACGCCAATACTTTGCTCACGCCCTTCATGCCCCACGCGGCTCAAAAGATCTATCAGATGCTTGGAGGGGAAGGAATATGGGCTGCTCAGCCAGAGATTCAGCTTGTAGATGAGGGTGAAGGCAGCCGTTCCTATCCGATTTTGCGTGGCGACTACCGTTTAGAGAAAGCCCGTTGGGAGCCGATAGATATCGTCCCGGGGACGCCTCTTGAAAAGCCTGTTCCACTCTTTAAGAAAGTCGATGAGGAATTGGGAATTACTGGACCTGAATGGGCTCCGCTGAGCTGAGAGGGATTATCGAAAGGCGCGCTGCACTGTGGAGCGCGCCTTTTATCGTGTCTTATCGCTGGTGAGCGCGTTCATGGACACAGATAGAACGTGGCAGAATAAAAAGGTGATTTGCGCTCAAGATATCGAAGCTGCTCAAGCGACATTGGTCGGAGTAACTCGTCGAACTGAATTGACCTATTCGGAGAGACTCAGTACTTTGACCGGAGCGAAAATCTTGCTCAAGCGAGAGGATATGCAACCGGTTCGCTCCTATAAACTACGCGGCGCATACTATCTGATGAGCCACCTTGATGAAGCTGAACGCAAAGCGGGAGTGGTATGCGCTTCGGCTGGTAATCACGGTCAAGGAGTGGCTTATGCCTGCGCGAATCTGGGAATTAAAGGACGGATTTTTTGTCCCACCACCACACCTCGTCAAAAGCGCGATCGGATGCGTTCCCTTGGAGGGGAATGGGTGGAACTGGTCTTTGTCGGCAATACCTACGATGAAGCCGCTGCGGCAGCTGCTGCTGAAGCTGAATCCAGTGGGTCTATTCAAGTTCCCGCCTTTGACGATCCGCGCACCATCGCAGGACAAGGAACGGTAGCGGCAGAGATCGTCGATCAGCTTCATAGAGCTCCCGACGTCTTGATCGTACCTGTCGGCGGGGGAGGCCTTTTAGCCGGATGTTTAGCCTGGATCGCTCAGCGTTTCCCCTCCACTCGGGTGATAGCGGTTGAACCGGCAGGAGCGCCCAGTATGCAGGCGGCTTTGAAAGCTGGGCATCCTATCGCTTTGGATGGAATTGACACCTTTGCAGATGGGGTAGCGGTACGTCAGGCGGGAAGTCAAACCTTTCCGATTATCGATCGGATTGGCTGTGAGTGGGCTACCGTCCAGGAAGGACAGATCTGCTCAGAAATGCTCGATCTCTATCAGGTAGATGGGGTGATTGCAGAACCGGCAGGTGCTCTTGCCTCTGCAGCTTTGCGTTCGGTCATCACAGTCGATCCGGGATCGACAGTCGTAGCGATTGTGACGGGAGGGAATAACGATGTCTCTCGCTATGCCGAAGTAGTGGAGCGTTCATTGATTTTTGAGGGACGTAAACACTATTTCCTGGTCTCTTTCCCTCAAGAGCCGGGAGCTTTACGGCGATTCTTAGACGATGTCCTAGGGCCTCATGACGACATCACGCTATTTGAATACGTTAAGCGATCAAATCGTGAGACCGGTCCTGCTTTGGTGGGAATCGAATTGAGAGATAAGGAAGATCTTGTCGGTTTAGTGAAACGTATGGAAGCCTCTCCGATGGATGTACAGTCCATACAACCGTCTTCTCCTTTCTACCGTTTCATGATTTCGGGTCTTTAAAATCGAGACTTTTCTGCTAAGCGAGCTAGTCTGGAATGTGTGACGAGAAGCGAATGGGCGACTGTAGACGGTAATGAGGCGGCAGCCTATGTGGCGCATGCCTGTTCAGAGGTCATTGCGATCTATCCGATTACGCCTTCGTCGGCGATGGCAGAGCTTTCCGATGCCTGGTCGGCTGCTGGGCGGAAGAATCTGTGGGGATCGGTTCCCGAAGTTGTCGAGATGCAATCCGAAGCCGGAGCTGCTGGAGCTCTTCATGGCGCGGTGACAAAAGGTGTTTTGGGCACTACTTTTACCGCTTCTCAGGGATTGCTATTGATGATTCCCAATATGTACAAGATCGCTGGTGAGCTCACACCTGCCGTCATTCATGTGGCTGCACGCACTGTCGCCACCCATGCCTTGTCGATCTTTGGAGATCACTCCGATGTCATGGCTGTGAGAATGTGCGGATGGGCCATGCTGAGCGCAAGCGATGTCCAAGAAGCTCAGGATTTCGCTTTGATCTCTCATGCGGCTTCTCTCGCCTCAAGGGTGCCTTTCGTTCATTTCTTTGACGGATTCAGAACCTCTCATGAGGTGAATAAAATCCGTTTGCTCAGCTATGACGATATACGTTCTCTTATCGATGAATCCGATGTCATTGCCCATCGCCAACGCGGTTTAACCCCTGACGCTCCAACGATTCGAGGAACTGCCCAAAATCCCGATGTATTTTTCCAGGCAAGGGAGGCGTCCAATCCTTTCTACAATGCGGTTGAAAAAGTTGTAAGCGATCTCTTTGATGCCCTCGAACAGCGTTGTGGACGCCGCTATCACCTGGTCGATTATTACGGTGATCCGCACGCTGAACGGGTCATCGTCGTCATGGGATCGGCATGGGGAACGGTGCGTGAGACCATCGATAAGCTCAACGCTCAAGGTCAGAAGGTGGGAGCAGCAGTCGTTCGTCTCTATCGGCCATTTCCTGCTCAAGCCCTCATCGAGGCTCTTCCATCGACGGTGCGTTCTATCGCAGTTCTCGATCGGACGAAAGAACCCGGTGCTGCTGGAGAGCCTCTCTTTGGCGATGTGATGATCGCCGCTGCCGAAGGCGTTGATCATTTCGATCATCAGATGCCTCGTATCATCGGTGGACGTTACGGTCTTTCCTCCAAAGAGTTCACCCCAGCGATGGTCGCTGCTATCTATGAAGAACTTGAGCGCGATCAGCCCCGAAGCCGATTTACGGTGGGTATCAATGATGATGTGACTCATCTGTCCTTGGACATTCCCGATTTCACGGTGAACGACGACCATCTTGCCGCCGTCTTTTACGGGCTTGGTTCCGATGGAACGGTGGGAGCTGCGAAAAATTCGGTCAAGATCATCGGATCGGATGAAGGACGTTACGCTCAAGGATATTTCGTCTACGATTCACGTAAATCTGGTGCGACGACGATCAGCCACCTGCGATTCGGCTCATCGAAGATCACCTCGTCCTACCTGATCGATCGGGCTGATTTCATCGCCATTCATCAATTTGAATTGCTCGAACAGATGAAGACTTTGCATCTGGCGAAGTCTGGGGCGACAGTGCTGATCAACTCCAGCTATGGTAGTCAGACGTGGGAGCATCTACCCGAAGATGTGCAGCGTCTCATCATCGAACGTGAGCTGAAAGTCTATGTCATCGATGCCGCCGCGATTGCTGCCGAGGTTGGTTTAGGGAAGCGGATCAATACGGTCATGCAACCCTGCTTCTTCTACCTGTCAGGAGTGGTCGATCAAAACGAAGCGATCGAAAGAATTAAAACCTCGGTTCAAAAGACCTACGGACGACGGGGACGGGTGATCGTCGAGCGCAATTTCGCGGCAATTGACGCCGCTATCGCCGCTTTGCATCGTCTCGATATTCCCGATCAGATCGTTGCCCATAGTCCTTCCGCTATACCGATTCCTGACGATGCTCCCGATTTCGTCAAGAAGGTGACCGCCACTATGCTGCGCGGAGAAGGGGATTTACTTCCCGTCAGCGCGTTACCTGTCGATGGAACATGGCCGAGTGGAACCGCCCGTTACGAGAAGCGCGGTATCGCCAGCGAAATTCCCATCTGGGATGAGAGCTTGTGCATTGACTGCGGTAAATGCGCAATCGTATGTCCTCATGCGGCTATCCGTATCAAGGTGGCTCCCGAAGAGGAATATGCGGATGCTCCTGAAGGTTTCAAGACGAAGAATTATCGTGATCGCAAGCTTGCTGGACACCGTCTAGTCGTCCAGGTAGCTCCAGATGATTGCACTGGTTGTGGGGTCTGTGTTGACGTTTGTCCGGCTCGTTCCAAGACAGAACTGAAACACAAGTCCATCAATATGGAGCCACGATCGGAACATCTGGATCAGGAGAGGAAGAATTTTGATTTCTTCTCTTCTCTTCCCGAAATCGATCGGACGAAGGTACGTATCGATCAGGTGAAGGGAGCGGCTCAGCTTCAGCCTCTCTTCGAATATTCCTTGGCGTGTTCAGGATGTGGGGAGACGGGATATATTCGCACACTCACTCAGCTTTTCGGCGATCGCCTTATCATGGCGAATGCCACTGGATGCTCGTCTATCTATGGTGGAAACCTTCCGACAAGCCCCTTTACAACTAATCCGGATGGGCGAGGCCCCACCTGGTCGAATTCTCTTTTCGAGGATAACGCTGAATTCGGCTTAGGTATGAGATTGGCGTGGGAGATGCAAAACCGTCAGGCATTGCAGTTGCTCGCCGAATTAGCTGACGATCTCGATCCGACCTTGGTCATGGAATTGACCAATGCCGACCAATCAGATGAGGCAGGAATTGCAGCTCAAAGACATCGTGTTCACCAATTGAAAGAGGCGTTGAGCTCTCTTGATTCCATACAGGCTCAACGCTTGCTGACCTTGGCAGATGAGCTGGTGGAAAAGTCAATTTGGATCATCGGTGGGGATGGCTGGGCCTATGACATCGGTTATGGCGGACTAGATCACGTGCTCGGATCGGGACGTAACGTCAATATCCTCGTCTTGGATACCGAGGTCTATTCCAATACAGGTGGACAGGCGTCATCGGCAACTCCTCGCGGTGCTTCAGCGAAATTCGCTGCAGCAGGCAAGTCTTCAGCGAAGAAGGATCTGGGCATGATCGCCCAAGCCTATGGAAATGTCTATGTCGCTCAGGTGGCGATGGGAGCAAATCAACAGCAGACGGTACGTGCTCTCTTGGAGGCTCAGGCATGGGACGGGCCGAGTATCGTGATCGCCTATTCAACCTGTATCGCTCATGGCATCGATATGGAAACCTCTATGACCCATCAGGCGGAAGCTGTCAGCACCGGATATTGGCCGCTCTATCGTTTCCGTCCCAGCGAAGAAGAACAGGCAACGCCGTTACATCTGGATTCCAAAGCTCCGGTGGGAAGCGTAAAAGATTTCATGGCAAAAGAGGCTCGTTACGCTATGTTGAAACGTTCCAATCCCGCAAGGGCTGCCCATCTGTTTGAATTAGCTCAACAAGACGCCAATGAGCGTTGGCGTTACTATTCCCAGATGGCTGGTATCAACCGCGCCTTGCCAGCACAACGAGCAGATAATGACGAAACAAAGCAGGAGAGCTAGATGAACACCTCACCGGATCTGTCCACGACCTATTTGGGGTATAGCCTGTCCAGCCCGATCATCGCCTCATGTTCACCGTTGACGGGAAGGATTGATTCCCTCTTGGAATTGCAATCGGCGAATATCGGAGCGGTCGTCTTGCCCAGTCTCTTTCAAGAAGAGGTAGAAGCGGAGGAATTAGCTGCTGCCGATCTGATGGATACCGGAGATGACTTCGCAGAATTCGCTTCCGCTCCACTACCTGAGATCGACTTAGACGATGTGGGGCCCAATCGGCATATCTCCTTGGTGCGTCAGGCGAGTGAGGCTTTGAGCATTCCTGTCTTCGCCTCAGTCAACGGAACACGTCCAGGAGATTGGGCTCATTATGCTTCTCTCCTTGCCGATGCGGGGGCTCAAGGTGTTGAACTCAACCTCTTCTCAGTTAATGCCGATCCTCAAGAATCCTCTGCCGAAGTGGAGAAACGCTATCTGAAAATCGTCGAACAGGTACGCGCCGCACTTGAGGTGCCGATGGCGGTGAAAATCTCTCAGCACATCACAGGGTTGAGCCATTTCGCCGCTCGTCTTGTCGATGCTGGAGCGGATGGGATCGTCATGTTCAACCGCTTCTACGGTGCACATGTCGATGTGGATTCTTTGGAATTGACCAGTTCGTTGAAACTGTCCACAGCGGACGAATTGAGCTATCCGTTGAGGTGGATCGGTATCCTTCGCTCTCAATTACCGACATGTGATCTGGCTGCCACGAGTGGCGTTCATAGCGGATATGATGCTCTCAAAGCCTTGCTCGTCGGCGCCAATGTGGCATGTAGCGCCTCTGCTCTGCTCATGAACGGTCCATCATACGCCGCCACGATGATCGACGAGATCCGACAGTGGATGATTGACCACGAATACGAATCGGTCAGCCAGTTGCGAGGCTCGATGAGTGCTGCGAATATCGACAATCCTGGTGAATTTGAGCGAGCGCAGTATATGAAGGTCATCACCTCCATGCGCTAGAGAAGGTGGATTGAAAGCTCTAAGTTCGCTTGAGCTTTCAACTCTGCGGTAGTTTTATCAGGTGTCCACCTTAGATATGGCTCTTAGCGCCGATCATCGCGAGAAGATGACTCAATCGCTTATCAATGCTGCCGAGCAGATCATCATGTCGAAAAAATCATCGGTTCTCACTGCCGGTGAGGTGGCGAAAGCGGCGGGGATCGCACGCAATAGTATCTACCGCTATGTCGATTCTGTCGATGATCTACGTGGATTGGTGTTGAAACGCCACATCCCCAAATGGCTGAAAGCGGTTGAGGAACAGATCTCAATGAGCAGTGATCCTCGTGAACAGATCGTCATCTGGGTTGAAGCGAATCTGCGCCAAGCTATCACCATGGGACATGGGTGGATGATGGAGATGGGAAGGAGCGACAGCCCCTCTAAAGTCACGTTGGAAGTGATGGATCAATCCCACCGTCTCATGAGACAAGCCCTCGCCCATTCCTGGATGGCCTTGCTGAGCGATCCTCATCGGGCGCGAAGCGCAGCCGCTTTTACACGCGGTATTTTGGATGCAGGTTTCCGCCAACTCGACCAAGGAATCGATGCCGAATTAGTGATCGAGATGGCGAAAAAAGCCGCTGAAGGTCTGGTCTGCCAGGTCGTCGCTTAACTCACGATCTGACACAGAGCTTCGCCGCTGGTAACGCTAGCTCCCACATCGACAAGATTGCGAACAACTCCAGAGCGGTGAGCATGAATAGGTAATTCCATCTTCATAGCTTCCAAGACGACCACCAGATCTCCTTCAGAGACCGCGTCTCCTTCGCTAACTGCTTTCTTGACGATGGTGCCTTGCATCGGTGCGCTCAAATCGTCTCCGCTAATCTGGGCAGCCCGTGGATCTCTGGCTCGTTTGGTCGGTTTCTTAGGACGAGTTGAGGTGGATGGAGCGCTTAGCGATGCCGGCAATTTCACTTCCATGCGACGTCCGTTGACCTCAACGGTGATAAGACGCATCTGTTCAGCTTCGTCGGCTAATCCGAGTTCTCCGGTATAGGGTTCAATCGGTTGAGAAAATTCCGTCTCGATCCAGTCGGTATAGACGGAAAAATCTCCATCCTCGGCTACGAAAGCTGGATCGTTGACGACCGCTTTGTGGAAAGGAAGAACCGTCGGCATTCCTTCGGCGACGAATTCATCAAGGGCGCGTCGTGCCCGCGCCAGAGCCTCGAGACGGGTGGCTCCTTTCACGATGAGTTTGCCGATGAGGGAGTCGAATGCTCCTGGAACTGTCATCCCGCGTCGATATCCTTCATCCATGCGCACGCCTGGTCCGCAGGGGGGACGATAGAGGGTCAGTGTTCCAGGGGCGGGCATGAATCCTCGGGAAGCATCTTCAGCGTTGATGCGGAATTCAAAAGCGTGCCCTTGAATATCGGGATCTTTTTCGGGTAGATGCTCGCCTTGAGCGATACGGAATTGCCAGCGCACCAGATCCCAGCCGGTAACTTCTTCGCTGACCGGATGCTCCACTTGTAGACGGGTATTGACTTCAAGGAAGGAGATGGTGCCATCCGTACCGACGAGAAATTCACACGTGCCAGCTCCGACATAGCCGGCTTCGCTTAAAATTGCCCGAGAGGATTCATAAAGACGTTCCCTTTGTTCGTCGGTAAGGAAGGGAGCTGGGGCTTCCTCGACAAGTTTTTGATGACGTCGCTGTAAGGAACAATCTCTGGTCGAGATGATGAGGACGCGACCATGCTGGTCGGCAAGACATTGGGTCTCGACGTGGCGCGGACGATCCAAATAGCGTTCAACGAAGCATTCTCCGCGTCCAAAAGCGGTGATCGCCTCGCGAGTGGCGGAATCGAATAATTCGCGCACTTCTTCTTTTTTACGGGCAACTTTCAGCCCACGCCCGCCTCCGCCGAAAGCGGCCTTAATTGCGATCGGCAAGCCGTGAGTATCGACAAAGTCGATTACCTCATCGGCATCGGCGACAGGATCGGCGGTACCGGGGACAAGAGGAGCTCCTACCTTATGGGCGATGTGGCGAGCCTTGACCTTATCGCCGAGCACCTCGATGGCTTCAGGAGGTGGGCCTATCCAGATCAGACCAGCATCCATAACTCGTCGTGCGAAATCGGCATTTTCGGATAGAAAACCGTATCCAGGATGGATAGCGTCTGCCTGAGAGCGCATGGCGATATCGATCAACTTATCCTGATCGAGATATGTCTCAGCCGGGGTCGCACCGTTGAGAGCAAAGGCTTCATCGGCCAGTTGGACGAATAGAGAATGAGCGTCGGCATCGGCATAGACGGCAACGCTTTCGATCCCCGCATCGCGTGCAGCACGGATAACGCGCACAGCGATCTCGCCGCGATTGGCAATCAGAACTTTGGTGATCGTCATGGTTAAATCGTAGTCGATACCATGACAGGTGCGTCGCAATTGGGCGTTATCTATCCAGACAGTGGAAGGTGGCAAGGTGAGATATCGTCTTTTAGGCTATCTTCTTAGCGTTGCACTTATCGTCAGCGGTTGTACATCTGATCCATCTGATGAATCGCTATCTCCCGTGGGGCCATCTAGCAATGAGGCGCTTACCCCTGGAGGAATGCCTCTCTCATCGTTAGGAATTAGGAATGGTCCAGCTAATTTTTCTCTTCCTTCAGGTATTTCACTAAGCCGTATCATCGATCAAGAGGCGAATGTCACACTCGTGGTTGAACATCCCGATAGCGCTCGTCAACTCTATGATTATCTTCGTGACCATCTTGAACAGATGGGATGGACGATCGAGGCGATATCAAACGATGCGATCGTATTCTCCTCATCAGATTGGAGGGGAGCATACGCTATGAACGGTAGTGAGAGCGCAGGATTGACTTTGCGTAGCGATGCATCAGATTTTCAGCAGGTGGATTCGCATTTCATACCCGATAGCAATTTCAACCAAGACGACAGAAGCGATCAGCGATCACATGGTGAGAAGAGCCAGCGCTAACAGATCTGTACGATCCGCCTTTCAGTGTGGAGATCTTCCCTCCTGATAGTCCACAGACGATGCCATTCCACGCCAAGATCGAGCAACATCTGACGGACTAATGGCAAGGAAATGCCCACGACATTATGCGGATCCCCGCTGATTCTGGTGATGAAAGGCCCGCCGAAACTATCGATGGTAAATCCTCCAGCGACCCGCTGAGGTTCTCCCGTGGACACATAGGCTCTGATCTCGGTATCGGTCAGATCGGCAAAAGTCACCACCGTCTCTGCGCTTCGACATTGGCTGCGCATATGTCCAGATGAATCGACCACAGCGACCCAATGTCCTGTCACTAAAACTCCTTGATGTTTGCGCATACGATGCCAGCGGATAATGGCTGCCTCTTCGCTACCCGGTTTTCCGTAGAGCTTCCCATCGATTTCGAGAAGGGAGTCACAGCAGATCAAAACGAAGGGTTTTTCTACACGATCGCCAAGGCGAGCCAAGACCGATTGGGCTTTGCGATGAGCTAAATCGGCTGTGACCTCAACTGCGCTGAGAGATGGATCATAGGATTCGTCCACGTCAGGAGAACAGATAACAGCATCGATACCTGCATGGCGCAAGGTGGCGTGACGTGCAGCAGAACTCGAACCGAGAATGACGCGAAAGGGGCTAGCAGAGTCGTCCATGGATATTATCGTAATCCTTATTTCAGCGGTTCTTCCCAGTCTTGACAGGGTGTGAGAGGATCTCCTTTCACTAAGGAAGCAAACCAGACATCTCGAAGTTCTCCCTTGTTATATGCGAATTTTTTGAGAAGTCCCGCATAGCGAAAACCGCATTGATGAGCCACTTTCCACGAGGCGATATTGGGATTATCTCCGGCCTCGCACATCCAATGGATCACCTCAGCGCCTATGGTAGGAGAGGTGAAGGCAAGATGGCAGATGGCTTTGATAGATGCGCTCATCACGCCGCGGTTACGACATGATGGGGATAACCAAAAACCTACTTCATAACTACGTGGGTGATGAGATTTCAAAGAGATGCAGCCAGCTATCGGCCAATCGTGAGAGCTATCATCGCAACAGATTGCCCAGGTAAAAGAGGTCTTTTCTTCCCATGCGCGTTCAGCGAAGGTACAGAAGTCCTTTCCGTCTTGGGCTGTATAGGGGCTGGGAAGAGTTGTCTGGCGTTGAATGATGGGATCTTGGCATAGAGCAGTAATCGCTGGAGCGTCGTGAGAATTAAGCGGACGCAAACGGATAGAAGGGCGAGAACCTTTCGAAGCGATATCGACGACTAAATTCACCGTAAAGATCCTCTCCATGCTTCAGGGCCAAAGACGAAAGGTTGGCGCACCCTACGCCAATAGGAATTCCATCCGCCAGCGATCGGGCGATCCTGATTGGTTGAAGCCTGGTGATGGTCGGCCATCACTGCGGCCAGAACGGCAGTTAAAGCAGCTAACTCTTCATCGCTAGGGTGACCTCGGGTAACGATCGGAAAAATATCGGTATCGGTACTCATAGCGGTATATTCCCATGTTTCTTCGGCGGTAAAGCTGCGCGTTTTGTCCTGAGCATTCTCAAGAAACGGATCACTTGAGAGCGCGTCTCGTGGGGATAGATCACCTGATCGATATATCCCCTTTCCGCGGCGATATAGGGATTCGACAAGGAACGATTGTATTGGTCAACCAATTCCGTAGTGCGTTTTTCGCGATCGGAAGAGGTAGCCAATTCTTTACGGTAGAGAATCTGGACGGCTCCTTCTGCTCCCATGACTGCGATCTGAGCAGTAGGCCATGCCAGATTGAGATCTGCTCCCAAATGTTTCGATCCCATGACGATATAGGCACCGCCATAGGCTTTGCGCGTAATTACCGTCAGCAAAGGGACGGTCGCTTCCGCATAGGCATAGATCAGTTTTGCTCCGCGCCGAATGATACCCTCATGCTCTTGTTCAACACCGGGGAGGAAGCCAGGGACATCGACGAAGGTGAGGATTGGAACGTTGAAAGCATCGCAGGTACGTACAAAACGTGCCGCCTTTTCTGAAGCTTTGATATCCAATGTGCCTGCCAAGACCATCGGTTGATTCGCCACAATCCCGATGGAGCGTCCCTCAATACGAGCGAAACCGCAGATAACATTGGGGGCATAGAGGGACATCACCTCAAGAAATTCATCTTCATCTACGACTGTGCGGATTACATCGCGCATGTCATAGGCATGAGAGGAATTGTCAGGAATAAGGGTGTCGAGGGTGCGATCGTGATCGGTATAGTCCAGATCCGCATCGGCAGCCCATTCATAAATCGGAGCTTCTTCCAGATTGTTTTGCGGAAGATAAGTAATCAGTTCTCGGACATATTCGATGGCATCTGCTTCATCTACGGCGAGATAGTGAGCGTTACCCGCTTTTTCATTATGGGTGCGTCCACCACCTAGATCTTCCATCGACACCTCTTCGCCGGTCACCGTCTTGATGACTTCTGGGCCGGTGATAAACATCTGTGATGTCTGATCGACCATGACGATGAAATCGGTTAGGGCGGGAGAATAGACATGTCCACCAGCGGCAGGTCCCATGATGAGAGAGATCTGGGGAATCACGCCAGAGGCTAAGACGTTGCGTTGGAAAATCTCGCCATAGGCTCCTAAAGCATCTACACCTTCTTGGATACGGGCGCCTCCCCCTTCGTTGATACCGATCAGAGGACAGCCTGTAGATGTGGCAAAATCGATAATCTTGGCGATCTTTTGCCCATAGACTTCGCCGAGAGAACCGCCGAAAATTCCGACATCCTGGCTGAAAACGCAGACTGGACGGGAATGGATAGTGCCCACACCGATGATGACTCCATCCCCGTAGGGGCGCTTTGCTTCTAAACCGAAAGAGGTGGAACGATGGCGAGCGAATTCGTCCATCTCGGTGAAGCTTCCCTCATCCAATAAAGCGTCAATGCGTTCACGAGCGGTCATCTTCCCGCGAGCGTGCTGCTTTTCCACGCTGTGAGGGCTCGCAGCGTGGATAGCCTCGTCGATACGGTTACCTAAATCGGCGAGTTTTCCTGAGGTGGTGCCCAGATCGATATCCATGAATCTAGATTAGTGAAAGTCATTGCGTATTCTTCAATATATGCAAAGATCTCACAGTGTTGACTTGTCTCGCTTGATGTCCCTAGTTGATGGTAGGGGGTGGACGATCACCTGTCTGGATGAGACGGAATCGACCAATCGGGATATGGCTGAAGCGGCGAAGGCGGGAGCAGCGGGATGGTCTGTCGAGATCAGCGATTATCAATCAGGCGGACGAGGACGATTTGAAAGACGGTGGATCGCTCCTCGCGGCACAGCATTGGCAACCTCACTATTGATCTATCCCACAAGGGATTTTCGTGATTGGGGATGGCTTTCATTGATCGTTGGAATGGCGATCACAAGGGTTCTTTCCACTTACGCACCTGGACGTGTCGAACTCAAATGGCCCAATGATGTTTTGATCGGGAATAAAAAAGTCTGCGGAATACTCAGCGAGAGGGTAGGGGAAGCTGCCATTTGTGGGTGGGGTCTCAATATCGATATGACAGCAGACCAACTCCCTGTTCCCACCGCGACTAGCCTGCTCATCGAAAAGATAGATGTGGATCGAACGGTGCTGTGCGCCCAGATCTTGACACAGGTCGCCTCATTGATCGATAGATGGGAATCGGGAGATGACCTGACCGATCTCTACCAAGATGAATGTGCCACCATCGGACGGCGGGTCGCAGTGCATTTGGATCAAGATCGTCCCGATGAACATTCCCTCATCGCCGATGCGATCGGTATAGATCGCTGCGGGGCATTGATCGTAGTGGATTCTTCTGGTTCGAAACTCGCTTTGTCCTCCGGAGACGTCGTCCATATTCGCAAGGGTCATGAGAAAAATGACTGAGGAAGATATCATTACCATCCGTCCCCATCTCAAGGTGGTAATTGGACCACTTCTTGTGGCGATCTGCTGTTCGATCTTCATCGGTGTGGGGATCGCCATTGTCCCTTTGCAATACCGTCCTTGGGGGCAATATGCGGTGGCTTCACTGGGAGTGCTTGCACTTATCTGTCTGTCTATCTACCCAGCTTCCAAGAAAATGACCACCGCGCTCACACTCAGTGACGACTCGCTTGATGTGAGTGAAGGACTATGGGGACGCCGCCATCTGAGCGTTCCCATCAACCGCATTGAACAGGTTGAATATCGCCAGAATCTAGCTCAGCGTCTTTGTCGGGCGGGGGATTTGCACCTTCATTGCATAAGCGGACGCGATATCGCAATCAGCAATCTTCCTGATATTTGCGCTCTATCCGAAGCGATCACCACCTTGGTGACAAAGACCGATATACCTAGAGATACCGATGAAGATTCCTGGGATCCCTATGAGATCTCGCAATGCGAAAAAGATGGCTCCTACGACGTCACCGAGCTGATCGATCCATCCGCTACAGAAGATGAGATAGGCACCGAAGTGATCGATATCCCCCTAGAGTGCGCCGACGATTCAGATGTGGATCTGACCGCAATCTTGGAAGGTGACGATATGACCAAGCGTATTCTCTGCTCAGACGAGACGTTGCATATTCACAGGAAGGGAGATAACCCCTCCCGTCGTTGGTTCTGAGGAATATTCCACATGCCAGCCACGAGCCGAGGGACGTTCTGCGATCCCTTCGAGTAATTCTCCATCTTTCCAATGCAAGGCGGCTCCATCCTCAAGAGCCCATCCCGCAGGAAGAACACCGTTGGCTACCGCATTGGTATAGATGGATTGACGTTGCTTTTCCCCGTCATAATGTGGACAAAAACTGCCAGACAATAAACCTAAACCATGGAGCCATGGACGGTAGTCGCCGAAGGAATCGGTCAGACAGCTTTGATACCAGCATGCTCCACCAGCGGAAAGACCTCCTAGGACAAGAGTGCGAGAGCTGGCGATCATACGGTTGATAGCCTGATCGACATGATGGGTCTTCCACAAGGCGAGCAGATTGGCTGTCGAACCTCCTCCGACATAGACGATATCTGCCTCTTGAAGGCGTTTTACCGATTCTGCCGCATTAGTCCACAAGGTCAATATCATGGTGCGCACACCAAGAGCGCCAAAAGCGGTCAAGAAACGACGAATATATCCAGGATCGTCCCCTGAAGCGGTCGGGGCGAAACAGACCAGGGGAGAGGACACACCGCTGAGCTCGACAAGATATCGATCGAAAGCCGTAGCAGATCCGTTATCAGACATAGAGAATCCGCCGCCACCCATGGTCAAGAAATGCGTCGTCATATCCCTATCATCTCATGGGCTCAGGGGAAGGAAGAAGTGGATGGATTCATCGTCGGTGCGATATATGACGATTGGGATCCCATTACAGTAGATATGGGAATCAGGGATAGATCAGGGCTCTTTTCTATGGAAATAGCTTTCTGATCGGTAAGAATATGTGTGTACGTAATAGGAGGTAGTCGATGAAAGAGATCGTTAAATTCGTTCTCTGGGTGCTCATTCTCATCGCCATCTTCCGCATTGCGACAGCAGTCTTGGGAGCTTTATGCGGTTCTCTTGTCGGGGTGGCTGTCCTAGCTGTCTTGGCCATTATGATCTTCAAAGCTGCAACGCGTTAGCGGATCAGGCCTATGAGCTTTACGGTGGGGAATATCCCCACCGTTTTTCGTGTCCATCTATGAGTGATGTGATTCGGATTCATCTGGAAGATCGCCGTCATAGGGCAGGTGGGGATCCCACGATGAAGCATCGTCTCCTGGTGAACCTTGAGCTGCCTCATCTGCGCTCTTCCATGCCCAGCCGCTTGTAGGCTCGGCAGTCCACACCTGTGGAGAGGTTTCCTTAGCAGAATAGTTATCGTCTAGATGAACCAGTGCTGCACACGATGGTTCATCGCCATCGGTCTCGTCGGCAGAGGCTAAAGTGGACAGAGCATGATGGCAGCACAGGGCAGATGCGCCACAGCCCATCACATGCGCAAAGATGATGGGTAGATAGATGCTTGCATGCATTGTTCTGCTCGCCAGCGGCGCTGAAAGAAAATCGATGATCGTGCAGAAGATCACTCCAGCACAGATAGCTAAAACCACGATCACAGAGATGATATTGACCTGTCGGATACGTCGAGTGTCCGCATGGGTAAAGACCAGAGCATATTGGGCTGCGATCAAAGCATAGGAGACCAGAACACATATCACCACAGTTGGTATAGCCATCGGAATATCTGGACGGGCGAGGCCAGAGCTATAGCTATGGTGAAATGTGATAGCGCTAAAGACAGAACACAGAATTGCTGTAAAGAGGCTAAGGCGCCATAGCTGTACGGTAAGGCAGTGACGATCCATATCAACCCCACTGAGATCCATAACGATCGATCACAGACGATACCAATCCCTTAACTTGTTGAGCCTGATCGAGATCGATCACCATCACGATCTGATCGGTGCAGATGACAGCCGTATTATTCAACGAATGGCATGCCACCATCTGGTGGGGGGTGGTATTGATGATCAGGGAGGACGAGCATTGCTCGGCGACGGCTTGTCCGCTGAGGGCATTGCCGTTGTCATCGCGATCATAGATCTCGCATAGCGATGTCAAACTTCCCACATCTTTCCAAGTGACAGCTAAACCGACAGCGCAGAGATGGGCTGAAGTGCGTCCATGTGAAACGGGCTCCATAATGGCGTAATCGACAGAGATCTTGGTCAACGTGGGGAAGATCTGTGAGCACAGAGAAGGATCGTCAACGATTTTTTCAATGAGGTGATAATCATCTGGCATAAGTTGACGCATCTGGTCGAGGAAAGTGGATGCTTTCCATACGAACATTCCTGCATTCCACCAGAATTGTCCAGAGGCGAGATATTCCTCTGCTTTTTCTTGAGTGGGTTTCTCGTGGAAACGTTTGATCGATGAAGCGTTGTGGTAGCCGTCTATATCGTCTCCGCGTTCCAAATAGCCGTAGCCGGTATGAGCAGAATCGGGAATGATGCCGAAGCAGACCAAAGCGTTGGAATCCTGCTCGGCAAGACGGTATCCCTCTTCTAAGGAGAAGACGAATTGTTCAACTGGCTCGATGATCTGATCGGCAGTGACCACCGCCACCACCGCCTCAGGATCTCGGCGGGCAATCGTTGCCAATGACCAAGCAATCGCATTGAGAGAATCGCGACCCACAGGCTCTCCGAGAAGGTTTTCTTCGCGAAGATCGGGAAGTTGGGATCGCACCGTATCGGCATAGGAAGCTGAAGTGCATACGATGATCCGCTCAGCATCAACTGCTGCATTCACTCTCGCCCACGCCTGCTGAAGCAAGCTGGTGTGATCGAAGATCGTCAAAAGTTGTTTGGGTTCTCCAAGACGCGATAGAGGCCACAGACGTGTCCCTGAACCTCCCGCCATGATTACTGCATAACGCACAATCATCAATTTAGTAGATGATGAAATTGAATAGGATGGAATAATGCTGAATAGCCGTGCAGGTTCACAATTTTTCGATCCCGTGAGTGCGTTGGAAAGGCGCGTACAGCGCGATCCTTCTTCTCCCTTGGTCACCTATTATGACTGTGGACGTGACGAACGCGTTGAATTATCGGCTCGCAGTTTCGCTAATTGGGTGGATAAAACTGTCAACTTTTTCGATGAGCTCGAAGTGGATAAGGGAAGCCATCTAGCCACCTGTGTTTTTGAGCAACGTCCAGGACATTGGGTGGGTTTGGTCTGGGTCGTGGCGGCATGGCAATACGGAGCAATACCCGCTTTGGCATCTGCTCTTGAACCGGGCAAAGCAGATCTTTTATTGACAGGTCCCCACGATGATAGAGAATGCCGATGCCAACGTATTCAAGCATCGTTGACACCGTTCGCTTTGCCGTGCGCCGATCTAGCAGATGGGGCTGTTGATTATGCAGATGTTTTAGCTCAGCCAGATCACCATTGGAAAGATCGTCCATGTGACCTTCTCTGGGTTGATGAGCATGGCGCCAAGACGAAAACCGATCTTGACATGACGCTGAAAAGTTCATCGCTACAGACCTATCTGCTGGTGACTCCGTCTGCATGGGAGGCGATAAGCTCCTTAGCTTCTGCTGTGGAAAGAGGACGGGTGGTGATCGTCACTCATGGAACAGACGATGATCTCAACAAGATCGCCCTTATTGAACGGGTCGATCTCCCATCGACTCATTGATAGGTAGGGTAGAGATATGGCGGAGCGCGATCGACACAGCGATATGGAATGGCTTTATGGAAAGTCTGCTTCACAAGATCCTATGAAGGCAAAGCCTTCCGCTTCCTCTCGTCGATCTGTGCCACCTGGACAAAGAAGTGGGCAGAAGAGCTCGAATCCGGATCGTCCCCGGATCGTAGGTGTCGAACATCACGATGAGAATTCCTATGCCATAAATGGCAGAAAGCCTGCCGTGGCTTCACCGGCTAAAACCCCTGACCGTCCACGTGTCACCACTGCTAGCTATTCGTCTGAGCTTCCCGTCTCACCTCACAGAGAAAAGCGGGCGCGTGCCCATGGCGCTACCTATAAGGCAGGCGATGTCAGAGCTGTTGAAAGGCGAGAGGGAAGGCGTCGTAGTCATCCATCTGCCGCGCCAAGTCAATCCGCGAAATTCTCATCGAGATCTGGAAAATTTTCACTTAAGAAGATCTTTTTCAGCGTTTTTGCTATCTTCTTCGCCTGGATCATCTATCTGGTCGCCGTTCCGATTTACACGGTGCTAACGATGTCCTCAGTAGATGCCCACCCTCTCATCACCTCTCCAGAAGGTGATGCGGGACATGCGATTTTATTGGTGGGAAGCGATTCGCGAGCCGGACTCGATGAGGCCGAAAAGCAGCGTCTGGGGACAGGGGATGCCGCCGGTTCTCGAGCGGATACCATCATGATGCTTTACCGTCCTGTGCGGGGAGAATCGGTATTGATCTCTTTACCTAGAGATTCTTATGTTTCCATTCCCGACTACGGGATGGATAAACTCAATGCCTCTTATTCCTATGGAGGTCCTCCACTTTTGGTGACCACCATCGAACAGACCACGGGCATCGCGCTGGATGGCTATGTTGAGATTGGCTTCGGCGGATTCTCCTCTCTTGTTGATGCGGTCGGCGGAATTGAAGTCTGTCTAGATGAACCGATGCAAGACGAGTTGGCGCATATCGATCTGCCAGTTGGATGCCAAATAATCGATGGTACTCAGGCATTGGGCTATGTGCGGATGCGCTATCAAGATCCGCGAGGCGATATCGGACGAGCTGAACGACAACGCGAGGTGGTCGGCAAGGTGATGAATAAATTGCTTAGCCCTGCAAGCGTTATCAATCCGATTCGCTATTGGAAGATCAACCGTGCAGCTGCCGAGATGATCGTTAAAAGTGATGAAACCTCATCGCTCACACTTTTCGCAGCTGCTATGGGATTGCGTTCGGTCGCCTCTGGACAAGGCACCTCCTTGGTTGTTCCTATCGCTGATCCTGCCGGATGGACTGAGAGTGGAGCGTCGGTAGTCATCTGGGATTCGCAGGCTGCAGGTGAGCTTTTTGCTCAAATCGCCACAGGGGATACATCAGATATCGAGCGTTTCAGATGATAATTTGCAGTATTTAATTATCTATTTTAGGAAAAACTCTATTCTTTGTGCTTGCCCCCGCCGATCTTAATCGGTTCTCGTGTAGCAAAGCTGGAGCTTTTTTGCTAGTCTGGCACGCGGTGAATCACACCGATGTTATTTATCGTCTGTGTGGTCTGTGACTTCAAATGGGATGGGAGATCTGAGGATGCATTCCTTGCTGAGCGTCGTCGATATTGATGATAACGTCGCTCTTGCCTGGCAAGAGCAAGCTCTATGCGCTCAGACGGATCCCGAAGCTTTTTTCCCTGAAAAAGGCGGTTCAACCCGCGAAGCCAAACGCGTATGTCAAAACTGTGAAGTTCGTGCTGAATGCCTGGAATATGCCTTGGCGAATGACGAGCGTTTCGGTATCTGGGGAGGATTATCAGAACGCGAACGTCGGAAGTTGAAAAGAGAGGCGATGTGACACCTGAATCACTCGCTAAGGTGATAGGTGTGACACAAGCAGATCCGTGGACATGGGCTCATGAAGAGCCTTGCCAAGATATTCCCTCTATAGATTCTGAATGCCTGCTCAGTGTCATCGTCGTCCACAACGGATATAGATGGCTCAAATCCTGTCTCGATTCCCTCTCACGCTCAACAATCCGTCCAGGATATATTGTCGCTGTCGATGCAGGTAGTGCGGATAAGAGCCACGAATTGCTATGTGAAGCCAAAGAGAGAGGCATCATTGATGCCATCGTTGAGGGAAAGGCAGATGAGGGATTCGGTAGCAATATTGAGATCGCTTTAGCTGCTCATCGACGCGATGAGCATAGCTGGCTATGGATGCTTCACGATGATGTAGAGCTCGATCAAAATGCTTGTCAACAGATGTTGATAGCGGCTGCTGACTATGAGGATCCCTCTGAAGAGAACGGGGTTAAGCCTGTCATTCTCGTTCCGAAACTGCTTCAGCCAAGACGGCGTAATCATCCCGATCAGATGAGTGCGATAGGAGAGTCGATCACCTCCTTTGGAACACAGGTATCACATGTTGACTGTGGAGATATCGACCAAGGGCAACAGGAATCGATGGATGTCCTCGGAGCTTCGACAGCGGGTCTATGTATCAGTTTTGCAGCGTGGGATGCGCTCGGTGGTTTCGATGAGCGCCTCCTTCTTTTCAGAGATGGTATCGATCTTGGCTGGCGTGCCCATGAACATTCCATTCCGGTCAAGACGGTTCCCCCAGCTGCATTACGTCATCACCAAAGTGGACGGCGGGGTTTTCGCAGAAGTTCCTTAGCTCCCGATAGCTTTGAATACGATCGATATGCTGGGATGGCGACGGTTTTACTTCATTCCCCTCACCCGAGACGTCGCTATTGGACGATGGTGATCGTCTCTTGGCTGAAAGCTTTAGCCTATCTGCTCGGTAAATCTCTTCCCTTGGCCTTAGCGCAGATCGCGGCGGTGCGCAGATTGGGGTCTCTACGTGCTCATCTCGACGGTAGTGATTCTCCTAAGGTAGTGGTGGACGCTCGTCTTTTCCCCCGTCCTGGGTGGGGGATACGGCGCTTTGCTGACAATATCGGTGGATATTTTTGGGATCGCTATTGTGATTTCATCGAGACTGCCGATGAGTCGGGAGGTAAACTCGATGAGCTGACCAGCGAAGACTATGCGGCAGAGCAGAAGAGGCGTATATGGTTAGCGCCCTGGATGATCGCAATCATAGTGATGATCGTTACTTCCCTTATCGCCTCTGCTCATCTCCTAGGTTCTGGATATCTAACAGGCCCCCATCTGCTCGCTCCGCCATCGACCTTAAGTGATCTTTGGGATGCGGCTTTGCGTCCAGAAGCTGGACTAAAAGGTGCCAATGCTCCCTGGCTGATCTTGGCGGCTCTTGCCTCGACATTCACCTTTGGTAAGCCTGCTTTAGCGATCGCAATCGTGATTTGTTGTGGACCTCTCTTCGCTGCGACGACGGCATATCGTTTCTTCTCCTCGATCAGCGGACACGACTATTTCACTGCGGTGATCTCGATGGCATGGGGATTGCTTTTGGTGACCAGTGGAGCGATTGGACAAGGCTCGGTCGATGTCATCATCACTGCGATCTTCATTCCTCTTTTCGCTCTCAACTGTGCCCGCTGGTATAACGATCAGACCACAGCTTTAGCTGCATGGAGAATTCCAGCGCTTCTTGCCATTGTGATTGCGGTTATCACATCGATGATCCCAGCATTTTGGCTTTTTTCCACTGTGGTCGCTCTTTTCATTTGTCGTCAACGCACGAGATGGAAAGAAGGTCTCATCGTCATCTTCGCCCCGCCACTTCTATGGGCGCCGTGGCTGATTCGTCTGGCTTATGACCCTGGACGTCTGCTAGTTGGTATAGATCCAGCAGCTCAACCCCTATCCGCTCCGCTTTCTATAGGACGTATTCTTATCGGCTCTGCAACAGCTCCAGCATGGGTTGCGCTGAGCGTCTATGGTCTTATCTGGAGCGTTACTATCGTGGGAGCTTGTCTGCGCACATCGCTACCGTCCGCTCATCGATACGCCCTTATCAGTGTTGCTTTCGCCGCTCCATGCTGCGCGTTATTAGCCCATCACATCGTTATTGAGGTTACCCAAACTCCCGTGCGTATCGATCCGACGTGGATTACTTTGTTGGGAATGTTTTGCGCCATGACCTTGATCGTTTCAGGTGTCGGCAGACGTCGAGAACAAAGCGTAGATGACAGCATAGAAGACCTTCAGCATAAAGAAATCCTCATGGGTATACGTCGCCTTGTGACTCTAATGTTGGCGATAGCTGTGGCGATCAGTGCTCTATGGTGGATTGTGGGAGGGGCAGGGCAGGTGAGCAAAACCACCTCTTCCCTGCCTAACTATGTGGATGCAATTCAGGATTCTCCTCGCCTAACGAGAACTCTCATGGTGCAGATCGCAGATGGGCAAGCCCGCTTCAACCTGGTAGATCGAGATCATCCACGTTGGGGAAGTGGAGAAATCCCTCTGATCGGAAATGAGGATTCTTTAACGAAGGATATTCTCCAAGTTGCCCAGCAAGTCTCTCAAGGACAGCCCTCCCAAGATCTCGCTGAACGCTTATCCGAGTTGGCGATTGGTCATATTTGGCTTCAAGGTGTTTCAGAAGAGACGATCACGGCATTGACCAGTATCGCAGATCTGACAGCCGCGCGAATTGATGAAAATACGTGGTTATTAACCAATACTCTCAATCCCTCTCGCTATGCGATTGTGAAAAGCGATGGAAGATATCGTTTCGTAGATAGCTCAACGATTGATCACAGTGAGGATGGCGATCTATTAGTCCTTTCTGAGCCGAGAGATCGCTCGTGGACGGTACGTCTCGGAGAGGAAACATTAGAGGCAATTGATACCTATCGATGGATGCAAACGCTGGATTTGGATTCTCAGAGCGGATCTTTGACGGTGCAGTTGGGAACGAAACCTCTCTATTTGATATGGACGACTCTCGCTTGGTTCATGGTCATCATCATGGCTTTACCCACCGCCCGCCAACCCCATAGCCCCCGACGAGCCTATGCTAGTGAGGGGAGGGGAAAAGACGATGAGTGACCATAAGCCACGAAGAGCAGTCCCCTTCGAACTTCTCGATCAATTAGGGCTTGAAAGTGAGGATCTGGAAAAGACGGCTGTTCGTAGAGCTCTATTCGACGATGCAGATGACTATATTCCGATCGTTGAAAGCTATGGCGCTAAAAGAGGCGAGATCGAAACCCATGAAGGCTGCGATATAGCCGATGTGGACAAGGCGCGTTCCCGTCTGATAGATATCGGAATTCTTTCGCCTCGAGGAGGGGATCAAAAGCCTAAGCGTCGTATCGATATCGATGATGAACGAGTAGAGCAAGATATCTGTCTCTCTAAGCGCTGTCTTGAGCAGAGCGAAGATCATGACCTAACGGATAGATATAAGCCTGCTAGGGGCGATGATGGGCATACTGGAGACGATGGGGAAAGCAAAGCCTTAGGTACAGGCAAGCTTCTTCTTGCTCAAAAAGGGCAGATATGGCGTCGTCTCGCCCCCTTCATGGTGGATACGCACTCCTTAGCGATCATCTGTCTCATCGCCGTCGTGGGCTTTGTCATGGCGGTCATAGCTTCCTTGATTCCTTTCCGCGAAGCTACGAGTGCGCTGACCGTTCCTTTGGTGACATCGGAATCCAAGTTTTGTCCAAAGATCGAAGATGCCACCGTGATATCGGCCGCTTTTGGAGCTGAAATCGAAGAAGATAGTTCGCAATCCGCCATTGAGTTGACACCCTCCATGCCTCAAGGAGTCGTCGCTGCAGGATTATTGAGACAAGCGCAGGGAGATAGTAGTTGGGCAGAATGCTCCGTGCCCAGTGCCGACCAGTATATTCACATTCCAGGAGATGAAGGATCGATTCTTACGATCGTCAACCCTCTATCTGGAGAAGCTGTGATCGATGTGACAATCTCCGGTCCAGATGGACAGATCGTCCACGATGATTTGCGAGGAGTCACTCTCCCCGGCGGTCAGAAGATGACTCTTGTCATGTCGGATGTGGCAAAAGATACCCGCGCTATCGGTGTGAGGATTCGCACCACGATCGGACGGGTGATCGCCTATGCGGATATTACAAAAGATGATGGAAACGGTATCGCCAATAGCGCTCAGATCGCTAAGGAATTGACGATCAGCTCTATTCCGACAGATATCGATTTCGCGGAATTGATCGTGACAAATCCAGGTACAACGCGCAACGTCATATCCATCGATCAGATCACCGAAGCGGGTACCAGCATTCTAGGCGACTATGATAGCTACTCTCTCAACGCCCAACGCACGATAAATATCGATATCACAGAGGCTTTACGTGGACGTGGAGGAGCCTTGCGCTTATCGGGACGCGATCTGTTTTCTGCTACCGCTGTCGTGGTTAAAGATAACCATATGGCGATCATTCCGTCTGTGAAATCGGCTTCCCTTACCACTCAGATGATGGGTGCTCTCCCTCATGGAAATGGGGAAGTGATGGTGGTCAATGGCTCTGATCATGATGCGGAGGTATCGATACACTGGTCCTCATCTGAACCAGAGCAGATCAGTCTTCCCAGTGGAACGATGAAGAAAGTTGCCATTCGAGACCAAAGCGATCAGGTCACTGTCATCTCAGATCAACAGATCAGCGGATCTGCAGTGATCGGCTCAGAGGGATTGAGCAGTATTCGTCTCAATTCCATTCCCTCGACACAAGCCTCTATTCCTTTGGTGAGAGAGCCTGGATTAGGACGCTGAATCCTCATAATCGGGGTCGATGTCGTGTGGTAGACGATTGGTCAACGCTGCGAGTTGCTCGACCAAGGTGGTGTGAACGAGAGCGGCGAGATCGTTGCGATTCTGAGCTCTACGCTCTAAGGGACGTCGAAAAATTACGATTCGTGCTGGACGTGAGGATGTGGCATCTATAGCAGCGGCTAAGGGGACGTGATCGACATGGGTGAAATTGAAACCGAGCCAGGGAATATCCTCAACACCTACGTCCACGAAGGATAGAGATTGAGGACATGTGCGCATGATCGATGCGATAGAACGCTGAATACACGAGATGAAATACTGTCGGCTGCGTTCAGGCTGAGGAAATCGTACAGCGCTGTGAGTATAGGGATTGGGTAAGGAAAGAGGCCCTCGTAACCCACGCTGATGGCGATCCCGGCGATTCGACATAATCTCAGCTTAGCGCTGGGGCTAAGCTGGATGAGTGATGAATCGTCAGTGCTCAAAAAGTGGCTGCTCCCAGCTAGCTGTGATGACATTGACTTTTTCCTATCGCGATTCATCGGCTGTTCTCGGTCCTCTGGCGACCCAAGCCACTCCAGGGTGTTATGACCTGTGCGCGCACCATAGCGATCAGCTCACCGTTCCCCAGGGCTGGGAGATCATCCGTTTAAGTGAACCTGAACCCTTGATTCCCGATCCGGATGAAGATGATCTTCTCGCTTTAGCCGAGCAGGTACGAGCCATCGGTCTAGGCGATGATTACCGCCATGACCTTGTGAAGGAAAGCGATGATGTCGTCGAGATCTCTCGTAGGGGACATTTGCGAATGATTGCCGATGCCGATCGGCTGTGATGACGCAAGAGTCTCGATGCAATAGGCTAGATCGGTGACGTGTAGCGAATTCGATTTTTCCTCTCAACATGTAGACGATGAGTTGAAGATGATGGCTTGTGATATCAGGCTGATCGCTTTCGACCTGGACGATACCTTGGCAGCTTCTAAATCGCCTATCGATGAGGCGATGGCGCGCACATTGGCAGATCTGTCTGCTGTGGTGCCGGTATGTATCATCTCGGGAGGTAAAGATGAACAGTTCACCACACAAGTGATCGATCGTCTGCCTGAAGATGCGAATTTAAAACGTTTTCACCTCATGCCCACATGTGGGACGCGCTATCTGCGCTATGACGGCAAGGTATGGAATCTTATCTATGCTCACGATCTGACAGATGAACAGAAAAGAGCGGCGATTGCAGCTGTTGAATCGTGCGCTCGCAAATTGGGGTTATGGGAAGATGACGAGAAGGTATGCGGTGAACGCATTGAAGATCGCGGTTCTCAGATCACCTATTCAGCTTTAGGGCAGCACGCCACTGTTGAGGTGAAAAAAGCATGGGATCCTACGGGGGAGAAGCGAGAGGCTTTACGTGCAGCTATCTCGCATCGTCTACCCCAACTTGAAGTTCGAGCTGGGGGATCGACATCGATCGACATCACCCGTCTAGGAATCGATAAAGCCTATGGCATGACCCGTCTCATGGAGATAACAGGATATGGCGCCGACCAGATCCTCTTCATAGGCGATAGACTGGGCGAAGGCGGTAACGATTACCC
>JAEZYG010000092.1 GCA_023419175.1 Actinomycetes bacterium | reverse complement strand
TTGCCGCCACCGGCGTGCGTTTTTTCGGTATTGGACGAGGAGTTTTTCGCTATCTGGAAAGGCTTGTCGGACACGATATCGCTTTGAGAATGCAATCGGCTTTGAGAGGTGAAAGCTACGATGCTCTGTCTAAAACGACTCTCTTAGGTTCGAGGCATGGAGATCTGCTCTCTCGCGTGACTGCCGATGTGGAGGCAATTGTCGATATCGTCGTGCGTGTCGCCATCCCATTTTGTTCGGCGGGTTTCGTCGTATTGGGAGCGAGCGCCATTTTGGCGATCTTCTCGCCTCTCTATGCCATCGTTCTTCTGCTCACCTGCGTACTCGCTGGGGTAATCGTCCCTCACTGTGCTGCTCGCCTGTCCTATCATGCCGATCAGATGGCGATTCCAGCCCGTGGTGATCTAGCTGATGAGGTGCGAGAATTATCGCGTTGCCGTGACGATCTTCTCGCCTACGGGCTTGACAGGGAAGCGATCGTCCAGATGGAGGCTGTGGACGAACGTCTACGCGCAATCGACTCTCGAGGGGCGTGGACACGCGGCCTCGCTGCTGCTGTGCAGACTTTTAGTGCAGGAGCTGCCGTCTGTGCTGGCCTGTGGATTGGTGCGTTAGCTATTGCCCAAGGGGATCTTTTAACTCGCGAGCTTGCCGTTCTCGTCTTGACGCCGATGGCATTACATGAGGTTTTCGCCGATTTCACGAAAGCGGCGCAGACGTTGACCAGAGCTCGTACGTCTTTAGGTCGCGTCTTGGATATTTTGGAAGCCGATCCGATCGGAAGCGGGGAACGCAACGAGGGTCAATTGGCAGATCACGGATCCTTAAAAATCGCGGATCTCGAATTGGCGTGGCCTGGACATGAGCCAATTGCTCGCGGTATAACCTTTGAGATTCATCCCTCAGAATCGGTGGCGATCATCGGTCCGTCCGGTCTGGGGAAGACGACCTTGGCTGCGACGATCATGGGATTGATCCCTCCCTTTGAAGGACGTTTGGATGCTCCAGCGCGTATCGGCTATCTCGCCCAAGGCGCTCATATCTTCGCCACCTCTTTGGCAGAAAATGTGCGTATTGGCAATAAGGATGCCAGCGATGCTGAGATTATCGAAGCTATGAGGAGAGCTGGCCTCGATCTCGACGCCCAACGTGTCGTCGGTGAAGGCGGTGCGACCTTGTCCGGTGGAGAAGTGCAGAGGGTGGCGCTGGCTCGGCTGCTGGTAGCTCGTGAACCCTATGACCTTGTCATTTTGGATGAGCCGAGCGAACATCTCGATCGCCCGACAGCGGATCGCCTACTTGACGATCTTTTCTCTCTCATGGACGACACCTGTCTGATGGTCATCACTCATGATGAATCGCTCATGGCTCGCTGTGATCGCGTGATCGATCTATCCCAGTGGGCTGTATCGACGACAATGCGCTGATGCGACGACATGCTGGATCTGTGGTGAGATCTGTCAGTATGGGCAGAAACATCTAGGACTATTCGGATCGGCTCAGATTGCGATCGCGAGCTGATATCTCTTCTGGTGTGGAGGTAAACACTCTGACTAGATCTGAGCAGAGGTCGGTTGTGGCGATCTAAAGATATGTCAAAGTGTCTAAACCTCCCGTGTGAAACAAGTTGCCATAGCTGATGGGCAACTTTTTGCCATCTTTCTCACATTCCATCACGACGGCGGATTAGCCTCACTAGGGACGGCGGGAAACGCTGGAAATAGAACGAAGCCATAACGGCGCATCACCTAGAGGGGGAGAGTAAAAATGCGCGATTTCTTCTCGCGATTCTTCGATCAATGCCTGGATGTCAATATCGCTATCAATGCCTATCTTGACCAAGTCGGTCGCGACTGATCTGTCACGATACGAGGAGAAAATGATGGCTTTCATCACCCGCATAGCCCGTACCTGTCGTGAGATCAGCCGTGAGTGGACAGGCGCGCGCGTGCGCTTCGTTACCAACTCGCACGTTGATTACCGCTGATCGAGAGGTGAAAACAGTGTACGGATTTCTCAAAAATATCGCCCGCCGCTGCTGTGAGGTCGCCCTGATGACCAGTCGTGACCACGCAGATCTATGCGGAATCAATACGACCTATCTAGCTCAAGCTACCATCGCAGACGAGAACTGATCTGCGAGCTAGACCATGAAACAGCGTGATGACAACGCTGTTTTTCTTTGCCTAAATATCGATCCGTCTGTCTCTATATCGATAAATCGAGAGTGGATAGACGCTCATGAGCCTCATCGTCCCCCTCAAAATCAATGCGGGCGTGAGAACCGCGTCCATAAATCCACATCGCTACCTCGGAAGCCTCTCCGCGTACCGTCAACGGATGAGGGCCTGTAGCGACGATGATATGTTCAACGCTCGCACCATTGACAAGACGGTCGAACATCACTCCGATACGAGCCTTCTTCAATCTTTGACGGGCGATAAATACCGTCTTACGCCATAGTTGATCGTCATAGCTGCGCTGTAGCGGACGCGGAATCACCGTGTGAGACGACGCCCGGCGGATATCTTCATGATGGATAAAAAATTCCATGGCGTTGATCATCTCGTCTACACCTGAACGCGAAAGAGGATTTAAACGCTGAGGTCCTGAGCGCACCATCTCGACCAGATCGGCAAAATCGTGACGAGCCATGAGCTGTTCTTGGCGTTTGCGCGTGCTATGGGAGAAAACGGGCAAGAAAATCCCTGCAGCTCCGATAGGGTCGCGTTCGCGTATCACCAGATGGGAGATCAGATCGATAACCGTCCATCCTTCGCATAGAGTCGGAGCTTCTGGACCGACTGCAAGAGCTAAATCGCATATCCCCTGGCGTTCCACGTGAGCAAATCTGCGCATATCTCTACGCTAAACCACAGGTCAAGACCTATTTCACTCCACGGTAGAGGCTGTCCTAGGGTAGGGGTCTCAGCGAATTTAGGAGAGATATGAACCTCGAAAAAGTCGTCTTCGGTTTCTTCATAACCTTGGCGGCGGCACTGAATTTCGGTTTCTGGACTGGAGAGATCGACAATGTCTCGGTTCATAACGGGGCAGAACTAGCCGCTGCACTCGTGGCAAGCCTTGTCGCCACCGTCTTGAAATTCGGTGATCGCACCCAACTGGGAGCCGTCCACCTAGCGACTAGTCTTGTAGCCGACCTAAACCTCATCGTTGCCGCTGTCGTATGGGTCTGGGCTTCACAGATGAGCGAGACGGGAATGACACCTGTCCACATGTCGATTGTCGTATCTATGTCGGGCGGAGCTTTGCTCGCCAATGTCGTCTCTGTCGTCCTCATGGTCTCCGAGATCGTCCAGTTGCGACGCTGATCCCATGCCTGCACCGCATATCCGTCCCCCTGCGATGAGCGACGTGTTCTACCTCGTCTTGAGGAGAATGCGTTTCCCCTTCATCCTCATCATTTCCGTCTACAGTTTTTGTGTAGCCGGATTCGCCATGATCCCTGGGACAGACCCTGCCACGGGAGATCCCACCAATCCGATGACCCTCTTTGAGGCGTTCTATGTGGTCAGCTTCACCGCAGCCACCATCGGCTTTGGAGAGATCCCGGTTCCCTTCAACTCCTCTCAGCGACTGTGGATGACGATGACTGTCTACGTCTCTGTTGCGGCCTGGTACTATTCGCTGGCTGCTATCGTCGCACTCCTCCAGGACAAGGGTTTTCAAAGTGCGGTCGCCACAGCGCGTTTCCGTCGTCTGATCTCTCAATTGCGCGAACCCTTCTATATCGTATGCGGGACGGGGGAGACCGGACGGATGCTCTGTCACGGATTAGACCACCTGGGTTTGCGTTTCGTCGCGGTGGAAAAAGATGCCGATAAGATCCGGCAGATGAGATTGGGGGATTTCTCAGTCGATAATCCGATGCTGGCAGCCGACGCCTCACAGCCCATCATCATCAGCCAAGCGGGATTGAATAACAGCCACTGTCGCGGGGTGGTGGCATTGACCGATGACGACGCAACGAACCAAGCGATTGCGGTGACGGTCAAGTTGATGGCTCCCAGGATTCCTGTCTTGGCGCGTATTCGCAATGTCGAGACTGAAACCCATATCGGAGTTTTTGGCGGTGATGTGGTCATCAACCCTTTCGGACGATTTGCAGATTATCTGGCGGCGGCGATCACCATGCCCGAACGCTATCGTCTGCGTGAATTGATTACCGGTCTACCTGGAGAGCCCATCCGTCATATCCAACGTCCTCCACGCGGACATTGGATCATCTGTGGCTATGGACGTTTTGGACAGGCAGTCGCTGAACGCCTGAGACAAGCAGGAATGCAGATCACTGTCGTTGATAACGCTGAAGACGTAAAAGATCTCGTCGATGTGGTGGCGATAGGAACGAATTCTGAAGATTTGAAATCGGCAGGTATCGATGATGCGGTCGGTCTGGTGACAGGACATGCATCGGATACTGTCAACTTATCGATTGCGGTCACAGCACGAGCCATGAAACGCGATATCTATATCGTCAACAGGCAAAATCTCTTGGCGAATGCCGAATTATTCGATGCTTTCGATTCCGATCTGGTGATGCTGCCGTCCAAGATCGTCGCTCAAGAATTCATTGCCCGTATCACCACACCTTTACTCAACCGTTTCTTGCGTCTCATACCGCAACATAACGAAGCCGATTGTGCGCGTATCTATGAGCGCTTAGCCAATCTCGATGTGGGGCGCAATCCTGAACTGTGGGATATGGCGATCACCGAGACAGACGCTCCTGCTCTTACTTCCGCAATCGCTCAGGGGAGAAAGGTTGAAGTCGCTCATCTGATAGCAAATCCCCTTGCCAGAGATCGACGCATGAATGCGATGGTTCTTCTCATTCGTCGCGGACACCACAATATCCAACTACCCGATGAATCGGTTCCTTTAGAGGTAGGGGATCGTCTACTGATCGCTGGAAATCCCCAAAGCAAACGCCATCTCGACATGATGGTACGCAATGACAATGTGATGCTTTATATCCTCACAGGACAAGAATCCAATGGGGGATATCTATGGCGTTGGCTTACCCGCCATCACCCTGCGAAGATCGTTCCCTTACCGCCACGTATCAAAGAAGACGTTGACTTCGACGAATTGGATTGTGCAGACGATAGCTCCTTGGACGAAAGCGAACGCATAGAACAGGCCTTAGCTTCAGTGAAGAGGGTGAAAGCTGCTGAGGTAAAAGCCAAGAAGGAAGCGAAAATAGCGATGTCGTCCAAGGAGAAAAACGAGACGCTCGATTCTTCCCATTCATCTGGCGAAAGCTGACACGGTCAATACGGCTCGTCCATGTGCAATAGGCGGTTCGTATCTGATATGTGGACGCAGATAGCTAATCTCATCTCTGGGCGGTTAAGCTGAGCAGGTGAGTACTGGTGAAAAAACCAAGACCCGTCCCATCGATCCCGTTGACCAAGTTCCTCCGATTCCCAAACTATCCATTCTCGGTCTTCAACACGTCTTAGCGTTCTACGCCGGAGCTGTGATCGTCCCCCTCGTCATCGCACAAGGACTCGATCTGTCCGTTGAAGACACCATCCATCTCATCAACGCCGATCTATTCACCTGTGGTATCGCCTCGATCATCCAATCGGCTGGTCTCGGCCGCCATATCGGTGTACGACTTCCCCTGCTTCAAGGGGTGACCTTCACCGCGGTATCTCCGATCATCGCTATCGGTTTAGCCTCCGGTGGTGGACGAGAGGGTCTCGCCACCATCTACGGTTCGATCATTGCCGCCGGTCTTCTCACATTCCTCGCAGCTCCCTATTTTGCGAAATTGCTGAGATTCTTCCCACCGGTCGTCACAGGAACTCTGTTGACGATCATGGGAACCACCTTGCTGTCGGTGGCGTCCAATGACGTCGTCTCGTGGGGTAGTCAAGATCCGTCCAAAATGCCACGAGCGTTGGCATATGCCATCGGCACATTGCTCGTCATCGTTTTAGTGCAAAGATTATTCAAAGGTTTCGTCTCGACGATTTCTGTTCTGATCGGATTGGTTGTCGGTACTGCCGTCGCCTTTATCGCTCACGATACGGACTTTTCCAACGTCGCTACCGCCGATCCTATCGGTGTAACGACTCCTTTCTTCTTCGGATGGCCAGCTTTCAGTCTGGCAGGTATCGTCTCGATGGCAATCGTGATGGCGATTACCGCTGTCGAAACCACAGGTGATGTCTTCGCCACAGGTGAAGTTGTCGGACGACGGATTAAGCCTCGTCATATTGCAAAGGCATTGCGTGCAGACGGTTTGTCAACCGCTCTTGGCGGGGTGCTCAATTCGTTCCCCTATACCTGTTTCGCTCAAAATGTGGGCTTGGTGCGTTTGACCAGGGTGAAATCGCGGTGGGTGGTGACCGCTGCTGGTGTCATCATGATCATTCTGGGCATCTTGCCGAAAGCAGGGGCGATTGTCGCAGCCATCCCCGCTCCCGTCTTGGGTGGGGCGTCGATAGCGATGTTTGCCAATGTGGCAGTCGTCGGTATTCAAACGCTGTCCAAAGTCGATATGCACGACAACCGCAACGCCGTCATCGTGTCCACTTCAATCGGCTTAGCGATGTTGGTCACCTTACAGCCCGGTATCGCAAGTGCTGTTCCCTCATGGGCTCAGATCCTTGTCGGCTCGGGTGTGACCTTAGGTTCGATCGTCGCGATCATATTGAATCTGCTCTTCTTCCATATCGCTCCGCATTCCAGTTCGGATATCGCTGTGGCAGGAGATCGCCCGGTCACTTTGGATGAGATCAACACGATGGATAAAGAGACCTTCGTATCTACCTTCTCTTCTCTTTATCCCCTTGAATGGCCGCTTGAACAGGCGTGGGAACAGCGTCCCTTCGCCGATGTTGAAGCCTTGCGTGAAGCCTTACAGTCTGCTGTACTGACCGCAGACGAAGAGCGACAGCGAGCTCTTATCGATAGCTATATCCCCTTCATCGCCTTGATCGATCATGACGCTGAGGAAAGGGAAGACCTCAAAGCCCTTCAGGAGACATCGTCTCTTGCCTTCTCCCGTCTTGACGATCAGGATCGTCAAGAACTCTTAGCGATTGGACAGGCATATCAGGAACGTCATGGCTTTAGCTGGGTCGTCTGCCTGGAGAATCTTGCCAATCGCGAGCAGTTAGCGGCAGACGGTTGGCATCGGGTGGAAAGCTCGACTCAACGCGAGTTGATCACCACCTTGACCGCTATTGGTCAGATTGCCGATAACCGTTTCGATGCTTTGGTCGCACAGGCGAATCCGATTCGCAGTGCATGGGCTCGTAAATTCGAGCAGTTATCGACCTAAAAACATATAAATCCCCCGAGGGCTCGGCTGTCGATTGGGATAGTCGAGCCCTTCTCATTACACTTTTTCAGGCTGGAAAGACGCATAGGGGGAGGAATAACGTGCCACGGACGACCTCGGCTGGAGGGTATCGCGCGGAATTACATGGTTTGCGCGCATTGGCCATTTCTATGGTCGCTCTCTATCACATCTGGTTCGGACGGGTCAGTGGCGGTATCGATATCTTCTTATTGATTTCCAGCTTCTTGCTGATGCAAACTTTCATGCGACGCATCGATGGTGCTCGTCCTCTCGATCTATGCGGTTATTGGCTGAAAGCGTTTAGACGTCTTGTTCCCCCAGCCGTATTGACGGTATTGGGAACCTTGCTTGGAGTGATCGTCTTCTTTCCTGAATGGCGTTATCCTCAAGTCATCAAGGAAGCTTTCGCGTCTACTTTCTACTATGAGAACTGGTATTTAGCTTTCTCTTCGGCTGATTACTATGCCGATAAAACATCGATCAGTCCTCTTCAGCATTTCTGGTCGCTCTCGATGCAAGGCCAAATCTTTCTCGCCTGGCCAGCGATCATCGCTGTAGGTGCCTTTATCGCCAGACGGATCAATATTCGTCCGCGCGCTATTTTGACGGGTGTATTCTCAGCGATTTTCGCCTCCTCGCTCATCTGGTCGATCGTTCAGACACACAGTCATCAAGCCTTCGCCTATTTTTCGACGGCGACCCGCCTATGGGAATTCGCTTTAGGTGCGCTTCTGGCATTGGCCTTACCTCTCATCGAGAAGAAATATGGATATGGTCCTCGCACTACGACATATCCTTCTTATGGACAGCGCTCCTTCAGGGCTGTGATCGGATGGCTCGGTATTATCGCCATTCTTTCATGCGGTTGGATTCTCGATGTTCAAGGAATTTTCCCTGGATGGATCGCCCTATGGCCAACGCTGGCGGCAAGCTGTGTCATCATCGCAGGAGATACCCATACCTGGTGGGGCGTCGATCGTATTCTTGCTAGCCGTCCACTGCAGAAATTGGGCGATATCAGCTATGCCCTCTATCTGATCCACTGGCCGGTTTTGATC
>JAEZYG010000009.1 GCA_023419175.1 Actinomycetes bacterium | reverse complement strand
GAAACCGAAAAACGGGGGTTGGAGGCGGTGGCGATGACCGTCATCAAATAGCGATCTTCACGATTGGAAACCTTGCGTCCAGCTTTTTGCCAAGGAGATCCTGTCGGGACAAAAACGACTTCGTCCAGATGAAAACGCGCGGCAACCTCGCTTGCGGCGACAAGATGTCCATGGTGGATAGGGTCAAAGGTTCCACCCATCACTCCCAAACGGTAACGCAAACCGTTATTCTTGTGGCGAGCCAATCCCAGGTCGTAAGCAGCGTGAACGATATCGGTCACGATCTCACCTGACCTTGACCCCTGAGGATATATTTATAGGAGGTCATCTGCTCCAAGCCCATCGGCCCTCTTGCATGTAATTTCTGTGTGGAAATACCGATCTCTGCGCCGAAACCGAATTCCCCTCCATCGACAAAACGGCTCGATGTATTGACCAAGACAGCAGCAGCATCGACATGATCGGTAAAATATTTCTCACTGGCGATATCGCTGGTGATAATCGTCTCGCTATGTCCACTTCCATAACGGCGTATATGGTCTACCGCCTCAGCACAACTGTCGACTACCGCTATCGCCACATCCAAGGAGAGATATTCAGCCTCGAATTCGTCTGGACGGGCAGGAATGATGCGTTGATCGCAGGCATGTGCGCGTTCATCACCGTGGACTTTTACCCCTGCTCGAACGAGATCGTCGATAAGAAGACCGATCTGATCGAGACGATCCTTATGGATCAAGATGGTCTCCAACGCATTGCATACACTCGGACGTTGGGTCTTGGCATTGAGGATAATCTTTCGAGCCATCTCCATATCGGCGTGGAGATCTATATAGAGATGGCAATTACCGGTTCCTGTCTCGATCACCGGTATACGAGCCGATTCCACTACGGTCGAGATCAGCTTCGCTCCGCCACGGGGAATGAGAACATCGATAAGACCAACGGCTCCCATCATCTGAGTGGTCACCTCATGTCCCCCTTCAAGAAACTGAATGCTCTCATGGGGATAGCCAATATCGGCAAGTCCTCTTTTCAAAGATGTGACGATAGCCTTATTCGATTCTTCAGCACTCGATGAACCTTTTAATATGACTGCATTGCCCGTCTTGAGAGCTATTGCAGCAGCATCAACAGTGACATTTGGACGAGCCTCATAGATCATTCCAATCACCCCAAGAGGTGTGACAACCCGCTCTATTTTCACACCTTCTTGGCTTATCCATCCTTCTACGATCCGTCCGATCGGATCGGGAAGATCTGCAATGCTTTCACAGGCATAAGCAATCTGTTCTATGCGATCCTTGTCGAGACGCAGACGGTCGATCATCGCCTCGCTCATCGATGCCTCATAGGCTCTTTGGCAATCCAGACGGTTGGCGTTGAGAATCGTCTCGCTATCGTTCCTCAACGCATGTGACATCGCATATAACGCGGCATCCTTGTCACGGCGCGACATGATCGCAACCTCATGCGCAGCAGCGCGACACAAGCGTCCAGCTTCCTCTAAGGCTGTCATAGTCGTAAGATTAGCAGCGCTTTTTCTTCATCTACTTATCTGTCCCCAAAACGAGAAAATCCCTATGGATGACCTCTCGTCCATATTCTTCCCCTCTGGTTTCGATGAGATCTAAAGATCGTTTCCCCATCATGGTTCGCAGATCACCAGCAGAGAAATTGATAATTCCTCTACCGATCCTCTCCCCATGTGGGTCGGTGATCTCAACAGGATCCCCAGCAAGAAAATCCCCTTCAATATCGATAATTCCAGCAGCCAGCAGGGAAGCATTTCTATCGCATAAAGCCTGGTGAGCTCCTCGATCAACTCTCACGATTCCGCGTGTCATACTCGCATGGGCAAGCCATAATAATTTACGTGGTAGGCGCCGTTTCGACGGAGTAAAGACGGTTCCCTTGCATCCATCCACTGCCTGATCTATATCAGATGCAGCTCCTATTAAGGCAGGAATTCCTCCATGGGCGCTGATCTGGGCGGCATGCAACTTCGTTGTCATTCCACCTGTCCCCACAGATGACCCAGATCGATGGGTGTCGATCTTATCCATCATCTCCACATCACAGCAGGTGATCTGATAGGAGTCGGGATCATCTGGATGAGAGCTATAGAGACCGTCCACATCAGAAAGCAAGATCAAAGCATCGGCGCCGATGAGCTGGGCGACGAGAGCAGCAAGCCTATCGTTATCACCAAAGCGAATCTCATGGGTTGCCACCGTATCGTTTTCATTGATAATCGGAACGACTCCCATACGAATCATCGTGCCCAAGGTACGCAAAGCATTGGTATAGGTGGATCGGCGCATCAAGTCTTCGGCGGTGAGCAAGACTTGTCCGACGATGATTCCATGAGAGGAAAAACAGTCACCATAGTGTTGAATGAGCTGGCGTTGTCCGACGGCAGCACATGCCTGCTGATGAGCTAAATCATGTGGACGATGAGCCAATCCTAAAGGAGCCATACCAGCCGCGATCGCACCTGAGGATATCAAAACGACCTGCCGTCCCTGGTTATGACAGCGGGCTAAGACGTCAACAAAATGGGCGATTCTATCCTTATCCACCCCACCGTATTGATCGGTTAACGATGACGATCCGAGCTTGACAACGATCCGTTGCGCCGATCCAATCGCTTGCCGGATCGCCGCTTCATCACTCATCGTCCCAATCCTTAGCGTCATCTGCCAACTCGGCAAGCAAAGCTTTACGGTGTTCATCTCGCCAATTGACAGTTCGATCCTTACCCATGAGCTGATCTCGAGCCGCATGGTATTCGGCATCCATTTCACGGCGACGCGCCACGGACGGACGGATCTGCTCGAGGCGAGGATCCTCTCCACGATGACCGAGATATTGAGCTCCCGATTCGATCTGAGGAGCGAAATCAAAAATAACTGGATCTTGACCGGCGCCGATCGCTACCGCATCGCCTTCTTCAGCTCCCATCTCAAGTAGACGCTGCTCGACACCGAGCTTTGCGAGACGATCTGAAAGATAACCGACAGCTTCCGCATTTCCGAAATCTGTCTGTCTTACCCAGCGATCCGGTTTAGATCCGCGAACTCTCCAGACAAAACCTCCACATGAATCACCCATCTTGGCGATGGTGAATTCCTCATCGTCAACGATTTTCGCAAGGGGTGTAATGACCTCTACCACGTCTGCCTCCTGATGAGAAGCACGATATTTCTTCACCAGGTCAGCCATCGCAAAGATGAGTGGTTTCAAACCTTCACCCGTCTTGGTAGAAATAGGAAAGACAGGATATCCCTTCGCCTGAATATCCTCGATGACCAAATCGACCATCTCTTTCCCATCGGGGATATCGATCTTATTCAAAGCGATAAGACGCGGACGATCCTCTAACCCCCCGTAGGCTTTCAGCTCATCTTCAATGATCTCAAGATCCCTCAAGGGCTGACGCTCCACCTCCCAGGTGGCGGTATCGATCACGTGGACGATAGAAAGACAGCGCTCGATATGACGTAAGAAGTCATGTCCTAGACCTTTACCTTGGCTTGCCCCTTCAATCAATCCGGGAACATCGGCGACTGTGAAAGTTGTCTCGTCAGCAACCACGACGCCAAGATTGGGAACCAAGGTCGTAAAGGGATAATCGGCAATTTTTGGTTTCGCCGCTGAGATCGCAGCGATTAAAGAAGATTTTCCTGCGCTAGGGAAACCGACAAGACCGATATCCGCCATCACCTTCAACTCGAAGAGAAGATCTTTCTCCTCTCCAGGTTCACCGAGAAGAGCGAAACCAGGCGCCTTACGAGCCGCATTCGCCAAAGCGGCATTGCCCAATCCCCCACGTCCCCCCTGAGCCACCACAGCCTCATGGCATTGCGCAAGATCGGCGATTGTCTGTCCGCTTTCTTGATCGATAACGACAGTACCTGGTGGAACCATCAAGACGATATCGTCCCCATGTGCCCCGTTGCGATGATCCCCCATCCCTGGCTGTCCGTTGGGAGCTTGACGTCTCGATTGACGATGATAATCGACCAAAGTGGTCAATCCTGGATCGACGCGAACGATGATGGAGCCGCCATGTCCACCATTACCGCCATCTGGACCTCCTAGAGGCTTAAATTTCTCTCGTTTGACCGATGAACACCCATCGCCACCTTTACCGGCGATGACATGGAGTCGAGCATGATCGACAAAAGAGGGAATGGCCATGGGGACTCCTTCGGCTAAGAATGTAGATCACATTCTATCGGGTATGTATTATGCGGACATGAAAAGAGCTAGGTGGTATTGACCACCTAGCTCTTAAAAGATCGTGACGATCAGGCCTCGATAGGCTCAACGTTGACGACGCGACGTCCACGACGAGAACCAAAAGCGACCTTTCCTGCGATCAAGGCGAACAAGGTATCATCCTTACCGCGTCCCACACCTTCTCCAGGATGGAAATGGGTTCCACGCTGACGAACGAGGATCTCTCCTGCATTGACTTCCTGTCCACCGAAACGCTTGACGCCGAGACGCTGAGCATTCGAGTCGCGACCGTTACGAGAGCTGGATGCGCCCTTCTTATGTGCCATCTTCTTACCTCAGCCTTCGATTCCGGTGACCTTAACCTGGGTGTACTTCTGACGATGACCCAGACGCTTCTTATAGCCGGTCTTGTTCTTGTACTTCAGGATCCGAATCTTAGGACCCTTCTTTTCGCCAAGCACTTCTGCGGTGACCGAGGCCTTACCCAGGGCATCCTGGGCGGTGGTCACATTATCGCCGTCCACCAGCATGAGAGGCTGCAAGCTGATGCTGCTGCCCGGCTCGTCGCTAATGCGGTCGATCTCGAGGATGTCTCCAACGGACACCTTGTGCTGGCGGCCACCACTGCGCACAATCGCGTACACGCCTTCACTCACTCTCGCTAGTCGTCGCCATCTATATGGCGGAGTCTTATCTTCTATGGGTGCCTCGGGTTCCGATGGATAAACCGGGCTCCCTCATTCTTGATTCTGTCGATGAGACAGAATAAGCACCGAAGAATGATGGTACAACATCATCCTCTCTAGGTCAAATAAATACCCTCTCTACAGAATCAGGAAAGTTCACCAGATTCATCCATTGATTCTCGCTCTACAGGGTCACCAGATGAATCTTTCGCAATATTATCGCGAGATTCATCTGCTTGTATCTGAGCGTTCGGTTCATCTGTATGATCTACCGTCCGTCTCGCCTTGCGTTGATAAGCCTTACGTTCCCCTCCGTCAGCCGGAGCTTGGGATTCGACAGGTTCATCATGACGCACATAGCCTCGTCCGCCACAGCAGGAGCACTGTTCAGTGAAAGCTTCAGCCAAACCTGTTCCGATTCGCTTACGGGTTAGCTGCACCAATCCCAAACTGGTCACTTCAGAGACCTGATGTCGTGTACGATCCCTTCCCAAACACTCGACCAATCGACGCAAGAGAAGCTCACGGTTAGACGGTAAGACCATATCGATAAAGTCGATGACGATGATGCCGCCGAGATCTCGCAGACGCAACTGGCGGACGATTTCTTCGGCAGCTTCCAGATTATTGCGCGTTACCGTCTCTTCAAGATTGCCTCCCGAGCCGGTGAATTTACCCGTATTGACATCGATGACCGTCATCGCCTCGGTGCGGTCGATGACCAACGAACCGCCGCTAGGCAAGAAGACCTTACGCTCCAATGCCTTAGCGATCTGCTCATCAATGCGGTATTTCTCGAAAGGATCTGTTCGTCCATTGCGCCACTTGGTCACCCTTGTGGCAAGAGCGGGGCTGACCTGTTCAATATAGTCGTGGATTTTCTTCCAAGCATTCGCGCGTCCCGGTTTCGCCGCCACGATCAATTCCGAGAAATCTTCGGTGAAAGTATCCCGGATAATCCTCAACGTCAGATCGGGCTCTGCATGGAGAGGCATAGGAGCACTCGATTGAGACGCCTTCTTCTGAATTGCCTCCCATTGAGCTTTCAAACGAGTGATATCGTTCAACAGATCGGTCTCGCTCGCTCCATCGGCTGCGGTTCGTACGATTACAGAGGAGCTCTCATCGAGAGCAGAATCGATAATCCCTTTGAGACGACGGCGTTCCGATTCGGGTAATTTACGCGAAATACCCGACAGATGCCCTCCTGGAGAGTAGACAACAAAACGTCCAGGAATAGAAATATGTCCTGTGAGACGAGCACCTTTCGCACCCACCGGATCCTTGCTGACCTGAACGATCACGGACTGTCCGGACTTAAAAACCTGCTCAACCTTACGCGAATCGGAACTCACATCGAATGCATCCCAATCCACTTCACCAGCGTAGAGGACTGCGTTGCGTCCACGTCCGATATCGACAAAGACCGCTTCCATAGATGGCAGAACGTTTTGAATACGCCCTAAATAAATATTCCCAATTAACGACGTAGACGAAGAGCGATCGACGTAATGCTCAACCAAAACCCCATCTTCCATGACAGCAAGCTGGGTGTAGTCATCACGTTCACGCACAAGCATGGTGCGCTCCACATTCTCACGGCGTGCGAGGAATTCAGCTTCACTCACCAAAGGGGCACGATGGCGTCCGGCCTGACGCGAATCGCGTCTGCGCTGTTTCTTAGCTTCCAGACGAGTCGATCCTTCAATTCCTAAGATCTCATCGTTGACGCGGGGTTCGCGTACCTTGATCGTAGCTTCATCTTCAGACTGTTCACCGCGATTACGCGTGCGACGACGACGGCGTCTATGACCTGTCTCATCACCTTCTTCATTCGTCTCGTCATTTGAAGGAGGCGTGGCGTCATTATCCTGCTCGGACTCATCGTCTACATCTACAGTATTTTTTCTACGTCTACGCCCACCACGACGTCGACGACGCCGAGAGGTAGTGGATTCATCATCGCCTTCAGATTCTGGGGAATCTGTCGCTTTTTGATCCTCGGCGGATTCTTCGATTCCTTCATCCGATTCTTGAGCGATAGAGGCTGCCAAAGAGGCCAATACCTGATCGGTATCGACCTCTCCTTGATCGTTGAGAGGAATATCGTCAACCAATTCACCCGCACTCTCTTTAGTTGCGCGACGACGACGCGGTTGACGTTCTTCTTCCAATGAGGTCAACAAGGATTCAACTTCACCATCGCTCGTGCGATCCTCGCTGACCAAAGGAGTCTGCGACACCGATGATCTACGACGGCGACGAGCAGGTTTTTGAACCTCAGAGGGCGATTCTTCTGTCTCTTTGGCAGTGGTATCGCTTTCCTTCGAAGTGGGAGACTGTCGAGAGGAACGCTGACGCCGCACACGCGAACGTTTTGTTACCGCCTGTTCCTTATCGGATTTATCGGGAGCGAAAAGATCCTCTACCGCTTGAGCGACAGGATCGATCTCAATAGTTGAGACTTCCTCATGATCGCGATCGTTAAGATTCGGCTCGTCTACCACCTTGGAACGAGAACGCCGACGGGAACGACGCGGTTTTTCCTCTATCGATTCCTCTGCGGATAGATTCTGGTTTTCTTCCACGGGAGCTTCGCTAGTGTCGTCACTGTTAGGACGGCGACGAGCGCGGCTTATCTGCCCTCGACGAGAACGAGGACGAGATGGGGAATTATCCCCTTGATCTTCCTCGGTGAGGGTGGAAGGCGAATCGGCACTCACCTTCTCATCTGTATCGGTTGAGACATTACGAGCTTTGCGGGGAGATGATCGCCGCGTTGCACGACGACGTGAGGGCTTCTTCTCTCCTTCATCCGATGTTATCTCGTGGGCAGCATTGTCCGTCTCTTTTTTGACCGATTGACTGCCCTCCTTTTCCTCAAGAGCGGTCTGTGGAGGACCAGCAGGTCTGGTTGCTGAACGACGTCCAGCGGGAGGACGGGGAAGATCATCCGAAGCGGATGCACTCGTATCCATCTCGAGCATGGGTGCTCCTCAAGCACTTGATGTGCGGTCAGGGCGCGTATTCGCACCAAAAAAGCTGATGGCGCTGCTGGTCATCACCTCCGCGGACGGCTCTGCGCTTACATAACGCGAACCTTCTCACCGAAGCGGCGCGGTCAGATGAGCTGATCTCAGCGAGCTGTGCCGGCGGCACATTGCCTATAGCCAGTATGCCATATGGCTTCTTATGGGTACTTAAGACTCGCTAGGAAGACAGAAGAGGATCGCCGATACCGTCGTTCAATTCCATTCCCTGCGCGAGACGGATCGCTTTCATCTGCTCTAGACGTATATTCGGATCGAGGATAGAAAAAGCGGTCATAATATCGTCTGGTCTGACCAAAGGTTCAAGATGGCGCAAGTCCACGATGACGCTGTGATCCACACAGCGACATGCGATCACCGAAGGTTTCACGTCAAAGACGCGTTCCCCCTTCTTAGTCATCCGCTTCACTTCAAGAGTTGACGATTGATTAAAACGACTGACCAGTTGCTCGATCTTTTCGTTTTCACAGGGAAAATCGATTCTCCACCGAGAGGCTTGGAGGAGATGGGGAAGTTTCCCACCTGTCGCTTCACAGGCATCGACGATACGTATCCCATCAGGCATCTGCTCATCAAGAGCCCGACAGACCTTAGATGGTGAACAGCGTTCAGCCAATGAGATCTCGACATATTCTGCAAGGGATTCCACTCCAGTCGGCGCAGCACCGGCATAGGAGATACGCGCATGGGGGTGAAAGCCTGAAGAAAATGCCATAGGGATATTGGCTCTTCGTAGAGCGCGTTCAAGAACGCGACTGATATCGCGGTGGCTGGCAAACCGTGTAGAACCTGTCTTTGTGTATTTCAGACGGATCTTTTGTACAGGCGGCGGCTGCTGGGGAGGTTGATAACGAGCCATATCCTCAGATCCTTTCGTCAGTTGTCGTCGCGCAGATGCGAGGAAGAAACGACGGTTAGTGGCAATAAGGTAGAGCCCGAAGGTCCAATTTCAATATCGACTCCCAATTCAGGACAGACACCACAATCATTACAGTCATCCCATCGACAATCGGGAACCGATCCCCCACTTAGAGAGGCTTGATAATCTTCCCACAACCAATTTCTATCTAAACCGACATCAAGATGATCCCAGGGAAGGACCTCGGTCGCTGAGCGTTCACGCAAAGTAAACCAGGTGATGTCAATACCATAAGCTGACAAGACCTCATTGGCTATCGTAACCCAACGTTCATAATCGAAATATTCTTGCCAGCCATCAAAGATCTGGCCAGCTCGCCAGACCTGTTCGATCACCTTGCCAACTCGACGATCTCCGCGTGCAAGCAGACCTTCAATCAAGCCCGGATGCCCATCGGACCAACGGATAGAGATAGATCGTCCGCAGGTTTTATCGGATCGAACTTTCTCTTTCAGATCGCGCAGACGACGATTGGTGATCTCGGGATCGACCTGTCCAACCCACTGGAAAGGCGTATGGGGTTTGGGAACGAATGCACCGATCGAAATCGTGCAGGAGATATCTCGACGATTGGCCGCCGTCCGTCCAGTTTCGATGACACGATGAGCCATATCGGCAATCGCCATGACATCCTCATCGGTCTCGGTGGGCAAACCGCACATGAAATATAACTTCACTGAACGCCATCCGGAGGCGAAAGCGGCCGTCACCGTAGCGATGAGATCGTCTTCAGAAACGTTCTTATTGATGACTGCTCTCATACGCTCCGATCCCCCTTCAGGGGCGAAGGTCAAGCCCGAGCGACGTCCATTTCTAGCCAGCTGGTCGGCGAGATCGATATTGAATGCATCAACACGCGTCGAGGGGATCGATAGGGAGATATTGGTTCCCTCATAGCGATCGGCGAGGGATTTGGTCATGGACGCAATTTCGGTGTGATCAGCGCTCGAAAGAGAAAGTAAACCGACCTCTTCATATCCGCAGGAGGCAAGACCTTGTTCAACCATAGACCCGATTATCGGTAAGGAGCGTTCGCGTACCGGACGGGTGATCATTCCCGCCTGACAGAAACGACAGCCACGGGTACATCCTCTAAAGATCTCCACCGAATATCTCTCATGGACAGTCTCTGCCAAAGGTACGAGAGGAGCCTTCGGATAGGGCCACTGATCGAGATCTTGAAGAACCCATTTGGAGATCGAATAGGGAGCAGACGGATTGTTGGGGCTGATCTTTTCAATCTGTCCATCTGGGCGATAGGTCACGTCATAGAAACGCGGAATATAAAAATAGCCGCTTTGAGCAAGACGTTCGAGTAGACCGAGGCGCCCCTTTGGCTCCCCTTCACTACGCCAAGCAGCCATCTGAGCGGAAAGAGCCAGGACAGCTTCTTCTCCATCTCCTAAAATCACCACATCGACAAAGTCAGCGATAGGCTCCGGATTGGTCGCACAATGTCCGCCTACGACGACTAATGGATCATCATCACGATCCACGCTATAGAGAGGGATATCGGCAAGATCGAGAGCGTTCAACATATTGGTATATCCCAACTCCGTCGAGAGGGAGAAACCTACGATATCGAAAGCCTGAACAGGACGATGGCTTTCCAAAGTGAGCAGTGGAAGTCCGTCGTCACGCATCAGCTTTTCCAGATCCGGCCAGACGGAGAAGCTACGCTCAGCAAGATAACCGTCGGATTCGTTGATGATCTCGTAGAGAATCTGCTGACCTTGATTGGGCTGTCCTACCTCATAGGCATCGGGATAGATCAATACCCATCGAATATCGACTGAATCCCATTCCTTGACGATGGCATTGACCTCACCACCGATATATTGAACCGGCTTGGCACACTGAGCAAGCAGCGGCTCAAGCCGGTCAAACATTGGAATGGCTGGATGACGCGTCATTTTTCTCCCCATGATTGTGCTCCAGCCAGGAATTCTAGCCCGTATTGAGCTTAGAGGGAGAGAGTTGACTCCTCATTGTTCGCAGTGGGCAGATAGTGACGAGCAATGTTGAGCTTACGTGCGCGTCTTTCAAGCAGATAGGCGCACAGAGCAACGACAGCGATATTGATCAATACCCACGGACCTGCAACACCTGAGGAGCGATTGAACACTGCATCCAAACCGATCCACGGAATCAAGATAAGAGCGCACACATTATTCACGATATGAATCGATATCGATGCTTCAAGACCTCCCGTTCGCCACGTCAGCCAGCAAGCGATAAGACCAAAACAGAAGTAGAAAAGATTGAGCCAAGGATCTTGAGCCATATGGGCGCAGGTGAACAAAATCGCCGATACGATCGATCCAGCGATCAAAGCGTGAAGCGGTTTATTGGTCAATGAAGAGATCACACGGGTAAGAACGCCACGGAAACCGTATTCTTCACCAGCAGCTTGTAAAGGTGTGGTGAGAATAATGACGATGAGCAAAAAGATAGTATCGCTATTGCTCGATAGTCGTGTTGCATCTCCAGAGGAAAAAATCATCGGCAAGATGAATTGATAGACGATGAAATAGATCACCAAGATAGGAGCAGAGATCGTCAAACATGAGGCGAACCACTTCCAACGGAAAGCCCCCTCAACGCTCGACATATATCCACCTTTTTGCTTGATGATCACAGCGGAAATCGCCAAAGCGATCAAGATGAGGGCTGCTAGCGAGAGGTTATTCGCAGTAAAGACATTGGGGGTGATTTTCGCGAAGACAGACGAAAGATCTTGAGAATTGGCCACATCGACACGACTACGCCCCGTCAGATAATCGATTATCATCGCCCCTGCAGGCAGAATGGTCGATACCACTAAAAATGCGATAAGAAATGCGAAAGCGGCCGCGATGGCTTTACCTACCCCAAAGATAGGGCTACGCCACATACGGTAATAATCTTCACTAACAGTCGGCATTGCACGATACTGCGCGCCTGACCCCTGTGGATGCACAGGCTCATAGGAGGGCACAGATGTCGTATCAGAGTTCATCGCATTTCCTTTACTAGGTACCTCTTAATGAGAGGTATCAGACGATCTATCAACTACGAAAGGATGACTTTAGCCAGCCTTTTTCTCTGCGTCTAGCCCCTCAGGGAAAGATCAGGGATATAACCGAAAAGCCATATTCTTTCTTTCCTCACTCGCTTTGAGAGATAGTGATCCTTTCATTTGCCTTATAGCAATGATCGCGCACATAGCCGGCGAGATAGACCGATCCCACAACGAGAATTAAACCGTCCTCACACCCGTTGGAAAGCATATAGTGGCGTGCTTTTTCCACTGCCATGACGGGGTCAGATGCGGATTCCACGCGCGCAGGTGAAAGATATTCTGAACAGATATGGGCGAGAGCCTCAGCCCCTAAAGCTCTTTCATTGTCGACGATAGTGGTGGCGATGATCATATCGGCGCTTTGAGCGATGCATTGGACGACATCATCGACTGCTTTGTCCGCCATCATTCCCAAAACGACGATCAAAGGTTGGGCAAGATAATTGCTTTCTACCGCTTCTAAAGTCGCCCTTACCCCGTGCGGATTGTGAGCGGTATCGATGACAAGTGCTGGTTGGGAATCGATCAATTCGATGCGTCCATCGGCTTTCACACTGGATAGGCCATCAGCCAATATCTCATCTGATGGTAGACGTCCTTGATAGAAAGAGTGGACGGCTGCCACAGCCAAAGCAGCGTTGCGAGCCATATGCTCACCGATGAGCGGCAGATAGATCTCATCCAATCTGCCCGATGGGGTATTGATGGTAATCATCTGTCCACCAACCGCTTTACGCGTTGCCAGAAGGGCAAAATCGACTCCTTCACACACCGCTTTCACCCCAGTAGCCGCACAGCGTTCAATCAAGACCTTTGCCGCTTGCAGATCTTGCGCTGCCATCACAGCACAACTTCCCTCTTTGATGATCCCGGCCTTTTCATAGGCGATCTGTTCAAGGGTTTCCCCGAGCAGATGGGTGTGATCAAAATCGATCGGTGTGATGACCGATACCGCCGGATGGGCGACAGAGGTGGCATCCCACCGTCCGCCCATTCCGACCTCGACGATAGCGACATCGACAGGGGCATCTGCGAAAGCCGCATACGCCATCGCCGTCATGATCTCAAAAAAGGTCATGGGAACCCCGCCCAATTCTTGACTATCAACCATGGCGACAAGAGGTTCTATCTGATGCCATAATTCATCAAATCTGTCGTGGCTAATCGCTTCCCCATCGATACAGATCCTTTCAGTGACATCGGATAAATGCGGGCTGGAAAAACGTCCAGTCCGCAAACCTTGAGCACGCAAGATCGATTCGATCATGATCGCGGTACTACCCTTGCCGTTGGTTCCGGTGATCTGAATGACCGGACATGCCCTATGGACGGATCCTAAAAGATCGCATAGAGCCTCAATGCGTTCCAAGGAGGGTTGAGGATGGCTTTCAGGCCACCTTGCTATCAGTGAAGCGACGATCTGCTCATGGCTTGGCGAAGTCGATGCAGTTCCCATGGTTTTAAAACTAGCAGCGATGCCTAGCGATATCGTCTATGCTCCCTTCGCTAAACTGAAGATCATGACTGCGATGAGACCTGCAACTGCACACGGATGGATCACCCGTTGCATTCCCGATTGGATCGGTTTAATCGCACGCCTCATCCTTGGAATTGCCCTGTTCTATGCCGGCGCGATCAAAGTGGGAAATCTGGAAGGAAATATCGCTCAAGTTGAGCTCTATCACCTCCCCATTGCCCCATGGATGGAAAGAGCGATCGGTACAGTTCAGCCTTTTGCTGAAATCGCTGTCGGTCTCATGCTTATCGCCGGGCTTTTCACTCGTATTAACGCCATTTTAGGTGTGGTGGCGATGGCTGCTTTCATCGCTGGAATCTCGTGGGCATGGTCTCAAGGATTGCGAATCGACTGCGGCTGTTTCTCCGCTGGCGGACAGTTAGGAGACGAAGAACCCGTCCGCTATCTAGAAGATATCGTCCGCGATCTCCTTTTCGCCCTCGCAGGTATCTGGCTGATTGTAAGACCCGCCTCGGTCTTAGCCATTGACCACTGGCTCTTAGCTCCAGCGGATCATGACGACCACGATTACGAAAACTAAACGAAAGAGGAAATATGGCCACCAAGAATTCGCCTGTTCCTAACGGACAGACGTCTCGCCGAGAACAGCTTCGCGCTCGCCAAGCTGCCGAAGCGAAACGGGCGAGAACTCAACGGATCATCATGGTTGCCGCCGGTATCATCGCCCTTATCATCGTGGCCATCGTAGCGGTCAGCCTCGTGCAACATCATGGACAGAAAAATGCCGATTCGGTTGCCCTTGGGGAACAGATCACTCCCCCTCGCGCGACCCAGAATAATGATGCGATCACATATCGCGACGAGGTATCCGATTCCGTTTTAACCGCTCGTCTTTTTGCCGATTTCCAATGTCCTGGATGCGCCAACTACGAGCGTTATGTCGTCCCAGTTCTTCAGCAACTTGCCGATCAGGGAAAGATCAATTTGGAATTCCATATATTGCACGGTTTGGATCGTGCTTTAGGCACCACTCATTCTCAGCGTGCGGCTATCGCTGCGACCTGTGCTGATACTGTGGATGCCTTCAGCGCCTATGCTCCGATCGTCTTTGCTAACCAGCCTGCTCGAGAAGGTGACGGATGGACCGATGAGCAATTGATCGATTTCGCATCCCAAGCTTCTATCAGCGGAGATAAACTGACTCAATTCACTACATGTTTTACTGAACGGCAGACGAATGACTTTGTCGATTCAATGCAAAAGTCCATGCCGGATTACATCCGCGCAACTCCTTCCCTAGTGGTGAACGACAAGGTCGTTGAGCTTACGAATGACGACATCGTCTCCGCTGACGCTCTGCTGACAAAGCTGGAATCCTATCGCTGATCGACGATCACGACACAGAAAGAATGACTGCGATGCATAACGAGACCAAGACGCGTACCTGGACGATTCCTGAGCGCGCATCTTTAGAAGGGCTTGAAGACAAATGGTCCTCGGCATGGGAGGAGAATAAAACATATGCTTTTACTCGTCCCGACAAGCGTGAAAAAGTTTTCTCCATCGACACTCCACCGCCGACCGTCTCGGGCTCATTGCATGTAGGTCACGTATTCAGCTATACCCATACCGATGTCATCGCACGCTACCAGCGGATGCGTGGCAAAGAGGTCTTCTACCCGATGGGCTGGGACGATAATGGTCTTCCCACCGAACGTCGTGTCCAAAATTTCTATGGAGTGCGTTGCGATCCTTCCATCCCCTACGATCCCGATTTCTGCCCTCCTGCCAAACCCGATCCGAAAAAGCAGATTCCGATTTCGCGTCGCAATTTCATCGAGCTGTGCCATGAATTGACCCGTATCGATGAGAAAGCTTTCGAGGCTCTGTGGCGCCAGTTGGGTCTGTCCGTGGACTGGTCTACCTTATATTCGACAATCTCCGATGAAGCGCAGACGGTGGCTCAACGAGCTTTCTTGCGCAATCTTTCTCGCGGGGAAGCCTATCTTTCCCTTGCCCCAACCATGTGGGATGTCACCTTCCAAACTGCCGTCGCTCAAGCTGAATTGGAAGCGCGAGAATATGACGGTTTCTACCATGCTTTGCGTTTCCATCGTCCAGATGGGGACGAGGTGATTATCGAGACGACTCGTCCCGAGCTTCTCGCAGCCTGTTGTGCCCTGATCGCCCACCCTGATGACGAGCGCTATCAACCGCTCTTCGGCACTACCGTCACCACTCCCCTGTTCGGCGTGGAAGTTCCTGTCATCGCCCACCCAGCTGCCGAGCCGGATAAGGGATCGGGTATTGCCATGTGCTGTACCTTTGGCGATCTTGTGGACGTGACGTGGTGGCGTGAGCTCAATTTGCCCACGCGAACGATCATCGATCGTCGTGGACGGATCGTTACCGATACCCCCGATTGGGTGACCAATGGCGAAGCCTTTGCTCGCATCGCCGGATCGACTATTTTTACCGCACGCAAAACCACTGTCGAGATGTTGAAAGAATCTTGCGATTTAGTAGGCGACCCGAAGCCGACTAAGCGCATGACGAATTTCTACGAGAAGGGTGATAAGCCCCTCGAAATCGTCTCCACCCGTCAGTGGTATATCTCCAATGGCGGACGAGATGAGGCTTTGCGTTCTTCCTTACTCTCCTATGCGGATCAGCTCACTTTCGTTCCCGAGCATATGCGTCACCGCTATGCCAACTGGGTTCAGGGATTGAATGGCGATTGGCTGGTCAGCCGTCAGCGTTTCTTCGGTGTCCCCTTCCCGATCTGGTATCGCTTGGATGAGAATGGGGATCCCGATTACGATCATCCGATCGCTGCGGATGAATCCATGCTGCCTGTCGATCCAGCTTCTCAGCCAGCTCCAGGATTTGAAGAGTCTCAACGCGGACAAGCCGGTGGATTCATGGCAGATCCTGACGTCATGGACACCTGGGCAACCTCCTCCTTGACCCCGCAGATCGCCTGTGGGTGGCAGCGAGATGAACAACTGTGGGAGCTCACCTATCCGATGGATATCGCCCCACAAGCTCATGACATTATCCGCACCTGGCTTTTCAGCAGAGTTGTCCGCTCTCATCTAGAAGAGGGCAAGCTTCCCTGGAAGGTCGCCCCTATCTCCGGTTTCGTTGTCGATCCCGACCGAAAGAAGATGAGTAAGTCCAAGGGAAATGTGGTGGTACCGTCCGATATTTTGGACGAATTCGGCACCGATGCTGTTCGCTGGCGCGCTTCAATGGCTCGCCCAGGAACCGATTCTCCCTTTGATAAGACGCAGATGAAAGTTGGTAAGCGTCTAGCTACCAAGATTTTGAATGCCTCCCGTTTCGTCTTGGGCCTAGGATCACCTGCCAGTCCAGATCTCATCGTCGAGCCCATCGACCGAGCCATGATTGCAGCTTTGCGTCAGGTAGTTATCAGCGCCACCGAATCTTTTGATAATTATCAGTACACCGATGCTTTAGAAGCCACCGAGACTTTCTTCTGGTCTTTCTGCGATGACTATGTGGAATTGGTCAAAGAAAGAGCCTATGGAGCACGCGGCGAGCAGGCTGCAGCCTCAGCCCATGCGGCTTTACAGTTGGCTTTATCCGTGATGCTGCGTCTCTTCGCCCCCTTCATGCCTTTCTCTACCGAAGAGGTATGGAGTTGGTGGCAAAGCGGATCGATTCACCGAGCCTCATGGCCGCTCGAATCCGAAGTGGACGTGGAAGGCGATCCCGATCTGCTCGATAAGGTTTCTGCTGTCTTAACAGGTTTGCGTACCGCAAAATCATCGGCAAAGGTCTCTATGAAAACCGAGATCATCTCTTGCATAATCAACGCAGACGAAACCACCTTGGAGATGCTCCACCAGGTTGAGGGCGATCTTCGCGCAGTGGGACATATCACAGGCGAGATCCAATGGAATCCAGGAGAGACGATTTCGGTAGAGGCGACCTTGGCATCCTAAATAGGTATAGAGCCCGTCGACCTAACGCATAACGATAAGACCCCTACCGTGTAGGGGTCTTATCGTTATCAATATCTACCAATCTCTGTTAGAAAGCGACGGACTTCTTCTTAGTGAATCTAGTTCACAATGGGATCGAGATAGTCAGCGATCATCTTTTTCACCTGTTGGGCATCGTTCGGCATGTCGACAACGCGGCGATGAGCATCTTCAATCCCGGCGAAACGCGGGGGCATGTCGGGAAGGAAGCCAAGAGCTTCTTTCATCGTCTCGGCGAATTTCACGAAAAGAGCGGTCTCGCATACGACGATAGGAGTATCGAGCCGGTCACGATAATCCAAAGCGACTTTGACGCCGTCTGCCGTATGAGGATCGATCAATACTCCATAATCACGATAGATACGAGCGATCGTTTCAATACGATCAGCATGGGTGGAACGTCCCGAGAGGAATCCATATCGCGATGAGACGACCTCCATCGTCCTAGCATCGAGGCTGAACTCTCCATGCACTGACAGCTGATTGGTAAACAGATCACGTATAGAGTGGGCGTTTCGTCCGCATAGATCAAAGACGAAACGCTCAAAATTGGACGCTTTCGCAATATCCATTGATGGACTTGAGGTTTGTGCTACCTGATCTCCTGGACGAATGCGATAGCGTCCTGTAGTAAAGAATTCGTCGAGGACATCATTTTCATTAGTAGCTGCGATGAGACGATCGATTCCGATCCCCATCTCACGAGCGATATACCCGGCGCAGATATTGCCGAAATTACCTGTAGGAACACATATTGAGATGCGTTCACTATTGTCGTGAGTGGCATTGAAATAGATCGCTACGTAATAGCAGATTTGAGCAAGCAGACGAGCCCAGTTAATCGAGTTGACCGCCCCAATGTGATAGCGAGCCTTAAACTGCGCATCAGCATTGATCTCTTTCACCACATCTTGACAGTCGTCAAAAACTCCATCGAGGGCGATATTATGGATATTGGGATCTTGAAGGCTGAACATCTGCGCCTGTTGGAAGGCAGACATTCGTCCAGCAGGTGTGAGCATGAAGACATCGATCATGTCACGTCCTCGCATGGCATATTCAGCAGCGCTTCCCGTATCTCCGCTTGTCGCTCCCACGATTGCAAGACGCTGACCTCGCCTGCTCAATTCATAGTCGAAAAGCTCTCCAAGCATCTGCATCGCCATATCTTTGAATGCTGCTGTCGGGCCATTCGACAGATGAGCTAAGAGCAGGGTGGAATCCAAAGAGCTCACTGGAACGATGCGTTCATCACAGAATTTTTCAACTGTATAGGCGCGTGCGCAGATCTCTTTAAGATCTTCAGCACAGATATCATCGATATAGAGAGAGCAGATCTCATATGCCAAAGCGGCATATCCGTCCGTGGCATAGATCGAGCGAAGACGGATAAGATCAGCATCGCTTAGCTTCGGATAGGATTCGGGAAGATAGAGCCCGCCATCCGAGGCAAGCCCCTCTAAGAGAATATCGGTGAATTGATAGCGGGCTGCAGGATCGTTACTGCGAGTTGAAAGATAGCGCACCCCTCCATTCTAAAGGGGAGAAAATCCTATGAACGACCAGACCATATTGTGATTGTCTAGGCGGGTTCTTTCCCTTCAGAATTCAGCTCATCATGAGTGAGATAGATCGGCTCACTTTGACCTGTCACCACCTCAGCGGTAATGATGACTTGAGCGAGATCTTCCCTGGACGGAGCGTCGTACATCGGAGAGAGCAAGATCTGCTCCATCATGGCTCTCAAACCGCGAGCACCGGCCTGGATTTTAGCAGCCTGCTCAGCAATAGCGCCGACAGCATCAGCAGTGACCACCAATTCCACCCCGTCAAGGTCAAAAAGCTTCTCATATTGTTTGACTAGGGCATTACGTGGAATGGTCAAAATCTTTTGCAAGGATTCCTCATCGAGGGATGCCAGATGAGCTTTAACGGGGAAACGTCCAATCAATTCAGGGATAAGACCGAATTTTTTCAAATCCCCAGCGTCCACATGAGCAGTGGGAGCATGATCTGCTTGCTTTTCATCGTCTCCTGCGCTGAATCCCAAGGAGCGCTTTCCCACCCGATCGTCGATGATCTGATCCAAACCTTCAAACGCACCTCCAGCGATGAAGAGAATATTGGACGTATCAAGAGGGATAATCTCGTGATTGGGGTGTTTGCGTCCACCGCGCGGTGGAATATTGGCTACCGTCCCCTCAACGATTTTCAACAAGGCTTGCTGAACACCTTCACCAGAGACATCTCTGGTCAAAGAAGGGTTATCGGATTTACGAGCTAATTTATCGATCTCATCGATATAGATAATGCCCCGTTGGGCTTTTGCAACATCGAAATCAGCAGCTTGAAGGAGACGAAGAAGAATATTTTCCACATCGTCACCAACATATCCAGCTTCGGTAACGGTTGTAGCATCGGCGATAGCAAAGGGGACGTCCAACATGCGCGCTAGGGATTGAGCCAGATAGGTTTTTCCACTACCTGTCGGTCCCAAAAGTAAAATATTGGATTTAGCCAGTTCTACCCCATCGCTATCGCGGGTAGACGAATCGTTGGCTGCAATTCTCTTGTAATGGTTATAGACCGCTACTGAAAGAACCTTTTTAGCCTGTTCTTGTCCGATGACATATTCATTGAGAAAATCGTAAATCTCCCGTGGCTTGGGTAAGTCTTTCTTCGCTTTAGCGGCAATAGAGGGCTGAGGGAGCTCTTCTGCCATGATCTCATTGCACAAGTCGATACATTCATCGCAGATATAAACACCTGGACCTGCAATGAGTTTACGCACCTGTTTTTGTGTCTTTGCACAAAAAGAGCATTTGAACAGATCGCCCGTTTCGCCCTCACGCGCCATATTTCCTCCCAGAGTTTCCCAGCGAGAGCTCGATCTTAGCCGAGAATATCGTCGATAATGCCGTATTCTTTCGCCTCTTGAGCAGTGAGATACTTATCGCGTTCAACGTCTCGACTGATCTTCTCAATAGGCTGTCCGGTATTTTCCGCCAGCATCGTCTCCATCAATGTACGAATCCTCATGATCTCACGAGCAGCGATTTCCAAATCGGACGACTGTCCATAGGATCCATCCCCACCGACAGCCGGCTGATGGATGAGGATACGAGAATTCGGCAAAGCCAAACGCTTCCCCTTCGCCCCGGCAGCCAGGATCACTGCCGCCGCTGAAGCTGCCTGCCCTAAGCAGACAGTCTCCACATCGGGCTTGATATAACGCATCGTGTCATAGATCGCTGTCAAAGCGGTGAAGGAACCGCCTGGAGAATTCAAATAGATCGATACTTTGCGCTCAGCGTCCATCGACTGCAAGACGAGAAGCTGAGCCATGACGGCGTTGGCGATATCGTCAGTGATCGGAGTGCCTAAGAAGATGATGCGGTCTTCAAAGAGTTTGGCATAGGGATCGATACGACGTACTCCATAGCTCGTCCGCTCTTCCCATTGAGGAATGATGTAATCCATCGTCACTTCATAGGGATTGGTATCTTTAGGAGCTGCTGGCAGATTGGTGCCAGGAATCATAGATATCGTCATCAGATCACCTATTCGGAGCTTCAGCATCGTTGACCTGCGATGCCTTTTCAAAAACATGGTCGATAAATCCATATTCCTTCGCCTCTTGAGCGGTGAACCAGCGGTCACGATCGGAATCGACCAGGATCTTTTCGAGAGGTTGTCCAGTGTGCTGGGCATTCAATTTTGAAAGAACCTGCTTGAGGTGAATCGATTGCTCAGCTTGAATCTTGATATCCGAAGCTGTTCCTCCCATACCTCCCGAAGGCTGGTGCATCAAGATACGCGAATGGGGTAAGGCATAGCGCTTACCTGGAGTACCAGAGGTGAGCAGAAGCTGACCCATGGACGCTGCCAACCCCATAGCCACGGTGGCGACATCGTTACCGATCCACTGCATGGTGTCGTAAATCGCCATACCGGAATCAACTGATCCGCCTGGGGAATTGATATAAAGCCAGATATCCTTATGCGGATCTTCAGCGTTGAGCAAGAGCATCTGAGCACAGATCGCATTTGCGTTCTCGTCGCGAACCTCAGAGCCAAGGAAGACGATACGATTCGACAAGAGTGCCTGATAGACATTGTCATTCAGACCTGCGGGAGATGCCGCCGCAGCCGCAGCGCGAAGAGCAGGAATATTGTTCACAGAACGAAACTAGCCGAGATAGTCAAAAAAGCGAAGAATCTACACGCTTATTTCGCCCACGAGAGAAGCGATCAAGGCTCTCGAGTGGATTCTGCAGGATCAGAGGCGATCAAGGCGTTAACCCATCGGGCATCTGGATCGGAATCGACAAGTAAAGCCTTGATGAGCAAGGTCATAGGCAATGCCAATAACGTCCCCATTCCTCCGAGTACAGCAGCCCAAACCAAGAGAGAGATAAAGGAAATCGTCGGTGTTACACCGACAGATTCTCCAGCGAAACGCGGCTGAATGATCGACTGAATAACGAAATTCAGCAGTGAATAGATGACGATGACCAAGACAGCCGTCTGCCAATCCTTCGCGAAAAGAGCGACGAGAGCTGGCGGTATCAAACCGACGACAAAACCGATATTGGGAATGTAGTTGGTCAAGAAACTAAACAGAGCCCAAACGACGGCGAGAGGCACTCCGAGAATGACCAGAGCGATTCCGTCCAAGATCGCCACAATCAAACCAAAAACCGTTGTCACCCACCAATAGCGTCGAATACCTTGAGCGAAACTGGTCATTGCGATTGCCATGCGATGACGTGAGGTGGACAACATTTTCATGCGGCTATCGAAGCCGGGAGTATCCATAGCGATGAAGGCTAAAGATGCCAAGATCACAACCAGCGTCGAAAAGATGCCAGACGCTCCCGAGACGAAAGAACCCGCTGCCCCAATCACCGAGTTGGGATCGACCATCTTCCATACGGATTGAACAGCGTCTGCTTCAAAACCGAAACGATATGCCAAGGTAACTGCCTGATCGTAGATGGCATTGAATTCATTGGAATAGCTTGGCAAGAGGGCAACCATCTCGTTGACCGACCACACTAGACCGGCAACCATAGCGATCAAGACGGCAAAGACGGTCAATGCCACCACCACAGCGCTTAACCAGCTCGGCGTCCCTCGACTGACCAGCCACCTGTGGAGAGGATAGGCGGTAATCATGAAATTCAAAGCAAGGAAAATAGGACTTATCAGACTGGAAAATTCCTTGAGTACTACCAGACAGATCAACAGAGCTGCCAAGCCTAATACCACCGTCAAGAAACGTGGCAGACCTTGAGATGTCATCGTGGACTTATCGCTATCACTCATCGCCGTCTTCCTAAAAGGAAGACCCTCCCGACAGCTCGAGAGGGTCTTCACGCAATAGCTATCAGTCCTCAGCCGAATCGGCTTTCGCAGCCTTCTTAGTCGCAGGTTTCTTAGCAGGCTTCTCCTCTGCCTTCTTCTCGGCAGATTTCTTAGAGGAAGTAGCTTTCTTCGCAGTCTTCTTAGCCTTAGGTTTCTCGGTTAAATCTTCAACCTTTTCACCGACCTCAGCAAACTGTTCGACAGGGCTTTCCTCGCGGATCGTTCCATCCCCATTGAGATGTTTCAGATCGACAGCATTACCATCGGCATCGCTGACCTGAGCTTCGCCCACCAGCTTCTCTAAAGCTTTACCTCGACGAACTTCACCCATCCACTCAGCGGTATGTCCATGCTCCATCATGTGCTGCATCTCTTGCTCAGGACTGGTGCCATTATTCTGAGCTCGAGCGAAGATGAGCTGAGTGAGATCTTCTTGGGTGATCTCAAATTCATTGTCTTCGGCGATCTTGTCCAAAATGATCGACGAGCGCAATCCTTGTTCGGTACTTAAAGTAACCGTCTCCCAGAATTCTTCAGGGGTGGTTGCCTTCTCGTCCTCGGCATCTTCGAGATATTGCTCAAGGGTAAGCCCAGCATTGGCAAGCTGCTGATTGATTGAATTGCGGCGAGCCTCTACCTCTCGATCGACGAAGCCTTCAGGAAGTTCAAATTCAGTGCTCTCGACGAGCTTTTCAAGGATCTTCTCACGGGCAGCACGTGCCTGATCCAAACGCGCCATGCGTTCAAGACTTTCACGCAGATCAGCGCGCATCTCGTCAACGGTATCGAATTGGCTGACCATCTGAGCGAATTCATCATCGACATCAGGTAATTCCTGCTGCTGAACCTTGATGACCTCAACCTCAATATCAGCCTTCTGGCCGCGGAATTTACCACCCATCAAAGTGGAGGTGAAGGTGGCGTTTTCTCCAGCCTTAAGACCTGTAACAGCATCATCAATGCCGTCAATCATATTTCCCGAGCCGACCTTATAGGAGACATCCTTCGCTTCGGCATCATCGAGAACCTTGCCGTCTTGACGTCCAGTCAAGTTGATAACGACGATATCTCCTTCAGCGGCTTTACGATCCACATCGGTAAGTGTTGCGAAACGCTCACGCAACATCTCGACGCGCTCATCCACATCGGAATCCTCAACCTTTGCGACCGGAACCTCGACTGAAATCGAGGCGGGATCCACAACGTCGAAATCGGGGCGCACATCAACCTCAGCAGTGAAGACGACGTTTTCACCATCGTTGAGCTCTACGATATCGATCTCGGGTTGGGAGAGAGGAGCGAGTTTATTTTCAGCGATCTCCTTGCCATAAGCATTGGGAAGAACCGCATTGATCGCCTCTTGCAAAACTGCCCCGCGTCCAAAACGCTGATCGATCAGACGCGGAGGAACCTTCCCCTTACGGAATCCGGGAATCGAAACCTGATTGGCGATATCGCGATAAGCCTTAGTAATCGCAGGCTCAATCTCAGCAAATGGCATGTCAATCGTGAGCTTAACCCGGGTCGGGCTGAGCTTTTCGAGGGTGCTAGGCACGTGTTCTCCTGGCTGATCGATCGGTGGCCGTCACCGGCCCTTATAGATGTAACCGTTCCATAATAGCTATCCGATCTCATCACAGACAACAGACCCACAGCCACGATGAGCAGACGAAGTTGGTTAAAGCGGGTATTTTAGTCCTTGTGGATATAAAACTAGGTTTCATTCATCACCAGCGCGAGATCACCATTTCGACCGAATCATCTTTCGACGATATCGAGCGTTCATGGCTGGATGCTTTGGCGTCAAAATCGACATTCACCATTGAATCTTCTCAGGGACGTCGTCTTGTCCTGCTCGCAGAATCGGTGGCATATCTTGACGTTGCTAGCGAGGCAGGACGTCAAGTCGGCTTCACTTTCTGACACGATCTTACCTTTAAGGACACTGGCTATGACATCGGCGGAGAAAACGAGCACTTTCTACGATCTTGGGCTCGATAAGAATATCCTCGCTCCCCTTGAAGCATCTGGGATCACCTCCCCTTTCCCCATCCAGGAATTGGCGATCCCTCTCGCCTATCAGGGCAATGATCTGATCGCTCAAGCCCGTACCGGGACGGGGAAAACATATGCCTATGGACTCCCCAGCCTTCAGCGTCTACTCGATCATGAGCCCGCTCTCAACGATGAAGGCATACGTCTTGCCCGACTTCTCATTCTCGTTCCAACTCGGGAATTAGCTATTCAAGTCGCTAAGGATCTCACCGATTCAGCCAGGCAATCTGGTCTAAATATTCTCACCGTCTACGGTGGTGTACGCTACGAAGATCAGATCCGTTCCTTGCAAGCTGGAGTCGATATCGTCGTAGGAACGGTAGGACGTATCGTCGATCTCTATCACAAAGACGAATTGATCCTAAGCGAAGTATCCACCGTCGTCTTAGATGAAGCGGACGAGATGCTCGATCTAGGATTTCTCGATGATGTGGAACGCATTCTCACCTTGGTTGCTAATCCCCATCAAACCTTACTCTTCAGCGCTACGATGCCCCAACAGATCCTCGCCTTAGCACGCACTCATCTCAATCACCCGATTCACGTGCGAGCTGAGAGTCATGATGCTCAAGCCACGGTGCCCGATATCGACCAATTCGTCTATCAGGCTCATGAATTGGACAAACCGGAAATTCTTGGCAAACTCGCCCAATCTGAATCCTGTGTCAAGATGATGATCTTTACGCGCACGAAGCGTTCAGCGCAACATTTGGCAGATGAGTTGAGCGATCGAGGTTTTTCCTCTGCTGCAATTCATGGAGATCTTCATCAATCAGCTCGGGAAAGAACTCTTAAGAAATTCCGTAATGGAAAGGTGAAGATCCTGGTCGCTACGGATGTCGCTGCTCGCGGGATAGATGTGGAAGACCTCTCCCATGTGGTCAACTATGAAGTTCCCGATGATCCTCAGCAATATGTTCATCGCATCGGCCGCACCGGACGTGCCCAACGTCAAGGTACAGCTGTCACCTTGATCGACTGGCAAGATATCACCCGTTGGAAGGGCATCAATAACGCTTTGAACCTTCCCTACAGCGAACCTGTCGAAACATATTCGACAAGCGATCATCTCTTTACGGATCTCAATATCGATCCGAATGTCAAAGGACGTCTGGCTATTGGCCGAATGCGCCAGAGCAAAGAGAAGCGTCAATCGCCTCGACGTACTCAGGTGGATTCAACGAGACCTTCGCGGACAAAGAGAACCCGTATCCGCCGTAAAAACGGCCAGATCGTCTCTCGTAGCGAGACGGAATAACTCCTTATCATCTGAGTACCGATTAAAGGCTCCTAGCTGTCAGCTAGGAGCCTTACGTATTCAGTAGATCATCTGCATCGCCGTACGCACCTCATGGAGGGTGGCTTCGGCTTGCTCATTGGCTTTTTCATTACCCTGTGCCAAAACAGACTCAAGATAAGCAGGATCAGCGATGAGTTCATTCCTATAGGCTCTGATGTGAGCGAAACGCTCATTCACCGCCTCGGTGAGCAATTTCTTCAAACCGCCTCCGCCACCGTCTCCGATCTGCTCGGCTACAGATTCACAGCTTCGATCCAAACACAGAGCGGCAATCGATACCAGATTGGATACCTCTGGACGATTCTCAGGATCATAGGTGATATGACGATCAGAATCGGTAACAGCTTTCTTGATAATCTTCGCCGTTTCGTCCGCACTCATACCGATCTCGATGGTATTGCCACGCGATTTACTCATCTTCTTCCCATCCATTCCCAAGATGAGAGATCCCTGGCTGAGTAAGGCTTCCGGCTGCGGGAATACTGGATGATCTTTATCAGCTCGCCCATAACGCTCATCAAAACGTCGAGCGATCACCCGTGCCTGTTCCAAATGGGGAAGCTGATCCTTGCCGACTGGAACGATATTGGCTTTACAGAAAAGAATATCGGCTGCCTGATGCACTGGATAGGTCAACATCAAGCCCGACATTGGGCGATTCCCACTGACTTCCAGCTCAGATTTGACGGTGGGATTGCGCCGCAGTTCCGCATCGGTCACCAAGGAAAGGAAGGGTAACATCAGCTGGTTGAGAGCGGGAACGGCAGAATGGGTGAAGATCACCGCCTTAGCCGGGTCGATTCCAACAGCGAGATAGGTAGCGATCGCCGAATAGACCCTTTCACGAATCGGACCGACCCCATCGCGATCAGTGATGACCTGATAATCGGCGATGAGCACCCACGAATCGACACCACAATTTTGCAATTTGACCCTATTAGCCAAAGAACCGAAATAGTGACCTATATGCAGATTTCCTGTCGGGCGATCCCCAGTCAACATCCGGTAGCGATGAGCATTGGTCGCTAGGTCTGCTTCAATTTTGCGGCTTTTGGCCTGACTGGATTTCAAAGACGCATCCGATATTGACTCCCCTAAAGCCTTTTCGACGTCACTGATTTCACCGCTGTGGGCCATATCTCTCCTCACTCGTTATCGACTCGATCAGTTTAATAGGAATCAGTGAGGTACGATGCCGCCATAGCGGGAGATTCGCAAGGCCAAAAGACGCCATGCGCTTTCTCTAGTGAGTTCACATCCCAGATCATGATTGACTTTCCCCGAACCGTGATAGTCACTCGATCCCGTCCGGATCATTCCCAAACGTCCTCCAAGCTGATGGTAGAACTCCCGAGCCGAAGCGTCATGAAGGGGGTAATCGACTTCTAAGCCGTCAAGGTGATGATCTTTGACAAGCTGCTCGATGACATCGCCTTTGAGAGCTTCCTCATTACCTCTGATTCCTGGATGGGCGATGATAGCTGCTCCCCCAGATTCGTGGACAAGATCAACCGCCTCCGCTAGACCGATGGTCTGTCTGGGAATATAAGCAGGCCTCCCCTTAGCCAGATAACGAGCAAAAGCCTCATCGCGTGAACCCGCATATCCTGCAGCAACTAAAGCATCTGCAATATGGGGACGTCCTAAACTGATCGCATGTGTCGATTGAGCTGCAATATCTGCCATGGATAGATCGATACCGTGATCTTGTAAAGCTGACACCATGGCTTCTAGACGGTCTTTGCGGCTCTTTCTCAAATGAGCGAGAACAGAGGCTATGGATCCTTGTCTCGTATCAATTCCATAGCCGAGCAGATGTACTTCGGTATCAAGCCAGTGGGTGCTGATCTCGATACCGGGCAGTACGTATACCCCCACACGTCGTCCAGCTTGCATCGCCTCACGAACTCCATCAGTGGTGTCGTGATCGGTTAAGGAGATGACATCGAGATGGGCTCGAGCGGCTTTTTCCACCAGGATAGTAGGTGAATCAGTTCCATCCGAGAAATAGGAATGTGTATGCAAATCGATTCTCATCAAATCATCCTCGAATGATCTAGATCTTGCAGGGCGTCGATAACGACTGATATCGGAGCGAGATCGGCAGTTTCTTGTCCGATCTGGACGATCATATCGGCTATAGAATCGAGCTGCCCTTCCTCACAGCTTTCTTCCCAACGGATAACCTCGCTCCTATCCGCATCCATATGGATAATGTGTGTGACGATCCTTTCTTGGATTTGAGAGAGCTGTCGGCGACATCTCGCATAGGCGGCCATCTGCCAACGTCCGTCTTTAGGCATCTGCTCAATCATCTCGTAGAGAAGATCGAGATTGAGCCGATCTGAGATCGTCACATAGATCTTGGCAACCTTAGAAGGATGAGCCTTGGTCGCCTGAGAGATCGCAACGATAGGCAATGCCAGATGTGCCAGAGACCAACTTGCCATCGTATAGGCTTGCTGAGCTGGGATAAGAGCTGCAATCAGCTGATCGGCTCGATCCTTGAACTGTGTCCAACTGCGCTCCCCCAGCAGGGCGGGAAGTTCGTTGAGAACATCGGCAATTTGGCGATAGGAGCTGTGCAATTTTGTGGTGAGCGTCTCATCATCATGGGCGCATATCCATCTGGTCGCTCTTTCAACCATCATGCGGATATCGACATGAAGAGCTCGCTGAAGCTCATAGGGGATATCGCTAGGGATGTTGTTCTCATAGCGATCCGCCTGGACTAAGGAGCGGGCGCTCATATGGGCTTTCATGATGGCGGCAAAATCTCGTCCGCTTTCTTGGCGTAGACGATATGCAGCAGAAATACCTTGTGTATCGACAAATTTATTGACCAAAATCGTGGTGACAATCTGTCGCGCCAGACGGTGAGACGCCATGAGATCGCGGTAGCGATCGCGCAAAATAGCTGGGAAGTAATCGATGAGCAGAGCCTGCATGGTCTCATCGCTCATATCGAGACTATCGATCACACTATTGGCTAGATCGATCTTGACATGGGCGAGCAGCATCGACAGCTCCGGACAGGTCAATCCCTCTCCCCTAGCGATCCGTTGATCCATCTGGTCACGGGTTGGAAGGGCATCGATATCGCGATGAATCTCCCCTCTGGCTTCCAGATCGTCCATGATCTCGCTATGGACACGAGCATGAGGAACCGCTTGCATCAACGAATTGGCCAAAGCTAAATTCTGCGATTCATTATGCGCTAAGACCAGATGGGCGATCTCGTCTGTCATGGAATAGAGCAATTGATCGCGTTCACCAGATTCCAATTCCCCTCGCGCAATGGCCTCTTGAAGAAGAATTTTGATATTGACCTCGTAATCGGAGGTATCTACCCCTGCCGAATTGTCAATGAAATCGGTATTGATCTTCCCACCTTGACGGGCATATTCAATACGTCCAGCTTGGGTCCAGCCCAGATTTCCACCTTCGCCCACACAGCGGGCCCTCACCTGATTGGCATCGATTCTCACCGGATTATTCGTTCGATCTCCAGCGTCTGCATGAGTTTGATCGGATGCTTTCACCCAGGTGCCAATTCCACCATTCCACATCAGATCGACAGGAGCTTTTAAGATCGCTGACACCATCTCATTGGGAGTTATCGATTCTGTTGAGCTATCGATTCCAAGCACTGCTCGGATCTTGTCATTGAGAGGAATAGCTTTAATAGAACGCGAATAGACTCCTCCACCATCACTTATCAAGGAACGGTCGTAGTCATCCCAGGTTGATCTGGGCATTTCAAAAAGCCGTCTGCGTTCCTCATAGGCTACCTGCGCATCGGGATCAGGATCGATGAAGATATGCATATGATTGAACGCCGCCACCAGTTTCAAGGAGGTGGAAAGCAACATGCCATTGCCGAAGACATCTCCGGACATATCGCCGATACCGACACAGGTAAAGGGGTCTTTTTCCGAGTCAATACCCAATTCTTTGAGATGACGTTTCACCGATATCCACGCCCCGCGAGCGGTAATACCCATCCCCTTATGGTCATAGCCAGCAGAGCCACCCGAAGCGAAAGCATCCTTCAGCCAAAAGCCGCGCTCAGCGGCGATAGCATTGGCAAGGTCTGAGAAGGTAGCTGTTCCCTTATCGGCAGCAACGACTAGATAGGGGTCATCTCCATCCCAGCAGTGCGTCTTTTCAGGATGGACGATGAGGTTATCCACAATATTGTCGGTCACGCTCAATAAGGCGCGAATGAAAGCAGCATAGCTTTCCTTACCCTTCTCAAAACGTTGCGAAGGTGTCAATCCATCGAGATGGCGTGGATAGAAACCACCTTTCGCTCCGACAGGGACGATGATGGAATTCTTCACCATCTGGGCGCGAACAAGACCCATCACTTCGGTTCGATAGTCCTCAGCTCGATCCGACCAACGCAATCCTCCTCGTGCCACCTCACCGAATCGAAGATGGACGCCTTCTACATCGGGAGAGTAGACGAAGATCTCATAGAGAGGTTGCGGACCTTCGACAAAGGCGATATCTCGTGGATGGATCTTAAAGGCGAGAGCCACATCGATATCTCGCACTGTCCCTGAGGGGTAACGCGAGATATGAGCGGAATAATAATTCGTCCGCACGATGGATAAGATCACGCTGCGATAGGCTCGGATGATCGCATCATCATCCAATCTGCTGACCTTCTCAAGAAGCACATCGATATCTGCCTCTAAAGAGTTGAGACGTTGATGACGCTCCTCATCGTCTAGATCGATAGCGAAACGACTTTCAAAGAAGTCGACCAGTTGAGCTGCCAATTGCGGATGCCGTTTCAAACTTTGAGCAATATATTTCACCGAATAGCTGATGCCCAATTGACGCATATAGCGCGCCAAAGCCCTGAGAACACTCACCAGACACCAGTTCAAAGAGGCATCGATAATAAGGGCAGAAAATTCATCAGCTTCGCTCCAACCTCGATAGCTTGCCGCAATCGCATCGGTGAGACGGTCGCAGTCTTCTGATTTAAATTGGTCGAAACCTCGACAGCTCTCATTGAACCTCAAACCGACATCGTAAAGATAGGCTTCTCGTCCACGTAGGGATAGCTCAAAGGGGCGTTCGTCTACGACGTCAATGCCCAGACAGGCGAGATGGGGCAAGATATGCGAGAGCAAAAGAGGCGAGCCCACCCGAGCGATTTTGAGACGCGCATCCACCCCATCTTCTGCGCTTACAACCAGTCGTTGATCGATATCATCTTCATCGACAACGGTATTGAGGCTTCTCAAATCGGCAATCGCTTCATCTACCTCGTAACTGTCTTTATAGGCCGAGCTGAAATCAATTCCGCGCTGCGCGCTATCGATACGATCGGCTAATTCTGCAAAGCGATCATCCCAACTTCTCGTCATATGATCGATCGCCGTCGTCAATTGCTCCACATCGATGGGGAGAAGATCTACATCGTCGGCAATCTTGAGTGTCAAATAGAGACGAGCCAAGGCCGAATCGTCCACATTGACGCTCCACTGCACATCGTCTGCTGCCAAAGTTGCCAGTAGGTGATCGGTAACCTTTCGACGAACCACAGTGTTATAGCGTTCCCTCGGGAAGTAGATCAAGACGCTCACAAAACGTCTCCAATGTCCTTCACGAACGAAGACGGCAACATTTGAACCATCCAATTCGACCAGAGCAGAGATCGTCTCGGTGAGTTGATCGATGCTGGCTTGAAAGAGTTCATCTTTGGGATGGGATTCAATGGATGAGGCTACTGAACGTCCACCATATGAATCCTTCTCATAGCCGATCCGAGCGGCGACCTGCTGAGCTTTGTAATTGACCAGCGGAATGGCCTCTACCCGTTCGGTGCGGGCATTGCGACTGAATAGACCGAGAAAACGGCGCTCAAAACGCTGCCCCTGTGCGTCCATGACAACGCCTACATAGTCCAAATAGCGATCCGCCCAAATCGTAGAACGTTGAGAATCCTTCGTGAGCGCCACGCGATCATCCTCATGGGGGTAGGCACCAAAAGATCTGTAAGCACGGTGATCCTCTGCCAAAATCCCCCATCCCTCATCGTGAGGTGTGAAATGGATATCGGTTTTGTCTGACGGATAGGAAAAATCGCGCACTCCTAGACAGAGGAAACGACCATCTGCCATCCAACGCAGCATCTGGGAGATTCTTTGAGATTCCTCATCGCCGTTCTCATTCAAGGATTCAGCGGTAGCAAGCATCATCTCATGCATCGCTTGAGCGTCTCTATCGACCCGATCTAAATCGTCAAGGGAAGTCAAAATCGCCTGTTTGGTATCGGCAATCGCCTCATAGCTATCACGCCCTAAGGGGGCGGTGAGCTCCATCCATACCCATGATTCTGCAATTGATAATCGCCCCTCACTACGGTGAGCCATATCGATCAGATATCCGCGCTCATCTCGCACCGCTTGGAATTGTGGATGGATGACATCTTTGACATTCCACCCTGTGCGCGCAAGAATCATGCGGACGGTCTCAACGAGCCCTGCGCGATCATCGGTGACCAAAGTCAAGACGTGATGTCCGTCAGCTTGCCAGCTAGCTTTTGAATCTGGACGGTGAATTTCTAAACAGTGATGTCCCTCTCTACGCTGTCTCGCTAGGACGGAGTGATGTAGAAGAGAGTGAGCGATCACTCCAGGATCGCGATTCAGCAAAGCTGCCGTATCGACATGTTTGAAATAGTGAGCGATAAATTCGATAAGACGATCAACCCCAATCGTTTCTTCCACATAAGGAGAAGCGATACGGGCGATTTTTTCATAAAGCTGTGTACGGATCTGGGATGAGATTTTACGCGACCTCACGCCTGTCATCTCGACTTACCCTCTCATGGCTTCTTTGGTTGCGATGGGCTATATCTCTAAGCCTATCGCTCAATGAGGAGCAATAGAGCACAATAGAGTCATGCATATGAATTTTCGCCACACCTATCCGGCTCGCTCCAACGATGTGATTGCGATGATGCGCGATCCCGATTGGCTCAGAGAGGTTGCGACCCGATCAGGTACCTTACCGAGCAAGATTTCAGTTGATGGGGATACGAGTTCATTGCAGGTCAGTGTGCCTACACCGACGGTGGCGAAGCGTTTCGCAGGAGATCAATTGGATGTCACCTTCCGCATCACATGGTCTCAAGCCGATTCATCGGGCAAGAGACGAGGGAATCTGGACGTCGACACCCCCACCGTTCCGACGACAATGAATTGCAGTGCCGTCATGGAAGAGGCGACTTTCGGCGAACGTATCGTCACTACCGTCCTTTATGAAGCGGATTTCAGCGTCAACATTCCCTTTGTGGGCGCCGCGTTGGAAAAGGCTGCCGCCCCCTATATTGAACGCATCATCGATCTTCAAGAAAAGATCGGACGCGAATATTTAGATCGGCGTCAAAAAATACAGGAAGAATCCGATCAGTGAGCTATGAGGGCGAGAAGAATTTTTCAAACTCGCTCTGTTCATGCCACAGCATCGCATTGTCGATCAACGCTTCTTGTACCCGATTGTCCTCCCATGCCCTATCGAGATCGCCAGCTAGATCATCGGGAGCTGGGGCGTTCTTTTCGTCTACAAAGAAAGCTGTGAGTTCTTTCCTACAACATGTAATTCTCACTCCACCGTTGTGGGCTTGTTGATCGTGAGTAAAGCAGTGGGCGCTTTCCACACTAAAGCTGAAGACGATCCGTGGACGATGATGCGACCACGCATCTACGGAGGCGAGGAGCATTGCGGCATATTCAGCTTCTTCTTCATCTCCTCCTTTAAGATCAAAGGTGGACATGAGCTGATCTGTCACAGCATATCCGTAGCGTTCTTCGCTGGATCCACTCAGCAAAGATGAGACGAGATGCTCATCATAGGGAATATAGACGCTGCAACGACTCACCGATCTCTCCTTTACTCGATACCGCCATCCTAAATCCTTAAAGTGCTAAAAATCCCGACATCTTCGCTTGAGATGCCGGGATTATGGTCGGGCTGACAGGATTTGAACCTGCGACCCCTTGACCCCCAGTCAAGTGCGCTACCAAACTGCGCCACAGCCCGATGGTCTTTGCGACCCGAGAAGAAAGATTATCAGAACTTACAGTTAAGGAGAAATTGGAAACTCAGCGTTCCTTCCGCTTTGCACGCGCCCGAACCTCGATATGGATCGGAGATCCTTCAAAACCATATTCTTCTCGCAAACGCCTCTCGATGAAACGAATATATTGGGCGTCCATCTGACCTGAGGTGAAGAGCAAGAACCGTGGCGGAGATGCCTGCGCCTGGGTACCGAAGAGGATTCTAGGCTGTTTACCCCCTCGAACCGGATGGGGATGGGCAGCAACGATCCTGCCAAGAAAAGCGTTGAGCTGTCCTGTGGGGATACGGGTTTCCCAACCCGATAGGGATAGCTCAATCGCCTTCGACAGCTTCTCGACATTGCGTCCAGTCAAAGCCGAGATATTCACCCTTGGAGCCCACTGCCATACGTTGACATCTCTTTCGATCTCACGTTCCAGATAGCGACGACGCTCCTCATCGGTCAAATCCCATTTGTTATAGGCGACGACAAGAGCCCGTCCAGCTTCTTCTACCCCATCGAGAATTTTAAGGTCCTGTTCGCTGATGGGTTCTGAAGAGTCGATGACAACGATGCAGCATTCGGCACGTTCAATCGCCGCTTGAGTGCGCAACCAGGCATAATATTCACTTCCCGACGCCTCTTTGACACGCTTACGGATACCGGCAGTGTCGATCATCTGATAGGTCGTGGACGCTATCTGGACGATCTCATCTACAGGATCAACTGTCGTACCCGACATATCGGAGACGACCGAACGCTCTTTACGCGACAGTTTGTTGAGCAAAGAGGACTTGCCCACATTGGGCTTGCCGACAATTGCCACACGGCGTGGACCATCGTTATTGACAATATGGCTTCCCTGCTCGGGAAGGATCTCGATGAGGGCATCGAGCAAATCACCACTTCCTCGTCCGTGGAGAGCCGAGATTGGATAGGGTTGCCCTAAGCCGAGATTCCACATGGTTGCAGCATCAGCTTCGCTACGCTGATCGTCCACCTTATTAGCTGCCAAGATCACAGGTTTATGGCAGCGGCGCAAGATCTTGACCACAGCCTCATCCTCATCAAGAGTTCCCACAGTAGCATCGACAACAAAGAGCACCGCATCGGCGAGCTGAATGGCGATCTCGGCTTGTTCAGCGATCTGAGCTGCCATACCCGTCGCATCGGACGACCATCCACCTGTATCGACCAGGACGAAGTGACGCCCAGCCCATTCGGCATCATAGGACACCCGATCCCGCGTCACCCCTGGGGTGTCTTGGACAACCGCTTGTCTCCTGCCAAGGATACGGTTGACCAAGGTTGACTTGCCCACATTGGGACGACCGACGACGGCGACGATTGGGCGCTGAATATCCTGCTCGTCTTGAAACTCACTCACATTGACTAGGCTAGCCGATCTTTGCCCTATGGCAGAGGTCTATCACCATCTCGATAACCTGGTTCAAGCTCATCGAGGTCGAATCGATCACATATACCCCGTCATCTGCCGGAGTTAAGAAATTGCTCACCTGGCTATCGAGAGCATCGCGCCCGACGACTTGATCGCGTAGGTCATCGCGATTCAAAGCGCCGTCTAATTGCTTTGAACGACGAGCCATTCTCGCCTCATCGGAAGCCTGAAGAAGAATTCTGACATCGGCATGAGGGGCAACGACGGTGGTGATATCCCGACCCTCCACGACGATCGGAGAGTAGCGATCGATCACAGAGCGCATCAGATCGATCATGACGAGTCTCACCTGCGCAATCCCAGCATAATGAGCCACTACCGCCGAGATGCGCGGCTCATGCAGATATCTGCTGATATCGACACCATCGACGCTGATAGAAAAATCATTCCACACAGGATTCACATCCACATGCATCCTATGGGCTGCCTTGACAACCTCATCGCTATCGTCGGGAGCAATCCCATGATTCAAGCAGTAATAGGTAAGGGCGCGATATATCGATCCAGTATCCAGATAGGAATATCCAAGACGTTGAGCCACTCCACGGGCTGTGGACGATTTCCCCGAACCAGACGGTCCGTCAATGGCGATCACGACAGCTTTCATCAGATCCTCTCACCATAGATAGTCCAACCGGCTTCCATGAGCGATTGGCGTAAACGGTCAGCTTCATCGGTCGACACATCGATCGATAGATAGCCGCGATTTTCAACGGGATCATGTTCGATCGATAAATCTTCGATATTGACTCCCCAAGCACAGATCTTCGTCACCAAAGAAGCGATAGCGCCAGGAGTGTCGGGAATAGCGACGATGACGCGCGCCAAACAACGCATATCTTTACCCGCCCTACTCGGGATCTGTTCAACTCCCCTATTACCACGGGTCAGCAGATCGACAATCGTCTCATCGGAATCGAAATGGTTAAGCAGATGATCCAAATCGTCTCGCAACGTACATAAACGCTCGTAGACCGCCTGATCGTTCGCCCTGATGATCTGACGCCACAACTCGACATCAGATGCTGCAATACGGGTCACATCACGTAAACCTTGCCCTGCTAAATTCAACTCACTAGGAGCGATATCGACTAACTGAGCAGCAGTCAACGAACTGACCAATTGAGGAAGGTGAGATAAAGCTGCCACGATCCGATCATGATCGACAGGATCAACATTTACCCGTCTAGCCCCCGTCGCATCGATCAGTGCCGTTATCGTCGCGATCGCCTCATCGCTCGTATCGTCGCTACAGGTAAGAACCCACGTCCGTTCGCTAAACATCTTCGACATCGCCATCAGCGGACCGGCATGATGAGAGCCCGCCATGGGATGACCTCCGACATAGCGCTCTTTGTGATCGTGCTCTGCAACAGATGCCATAATCTCAGCTTTGACTGAAGCGGTATCGCTCACGGCAGCATAGGGATAACGTTCTAAAGATTCAGCGATCACCTGAGCACATCTATCTGGTGGAACCGCGACAAAAACCGCTTTTACCTGGCGAGGATCAACTGGATCAAGGCGTCCAGCTCCTCGGCTCGCCGCTACCGCAGCATGTACTGGATTCACATCTGATAGGAAAACCTCAACCCCGCGTTCAACGAGAGCACATCCCAAGGATGCCCCGATCAACCCAGCTCCGACGATGACGACAGGAGAATTAGCGCTGAGATCCATCAGGTGAACTTTCATCGAACACTACGGAGCCTGTGAGGATATCGTCGATGGTCTGTGAAGAGATGCGTCTAAAACGACGCCGCTTCTTCATCGTCCGATCCAAACAGGCAATTTCAAGACATGATCTTTGTCCCATAAGGGAGGAGACGGTAGCGATAAGCTGATTGAGATCCATCTGTGGCCGATAGTTTTCACTCAGATAATCACGCCACAGATGAGATTGTCCACCGATGATCGCCAGGTCGGCTTCATCGGTGATTGTGCCATCAAAGCCGATGGTAAAAATGCGATCATCTTCACAAGAATCTGCAATTTCTGCAACAACCAATTCAACCTCGAAAGGCTTATCGATCGATGAGCTAAATGCATATCCAAGACGCTGCGCATAGTGATTTGCTAGACCTTGAGCGGTGACATCGCGCCTGTCATAGGCATATCCGCGCAGGTCGGCATAGCGGATTCCTTCCATACGCAATTGCTCAAATTCGTGATAACGTCCTACCGCCGCAAAAGCGATTCTGTCATAGATCTCACCGATTTTTTTCAAGCTCTGACTGGGATTATCGGCGATCATAACGATGCCATCACGATAGCGTGCGACGATGACCGAGCGTCCACGTTGAATTCCTTTACGCGCATATTCAGCACGATCCTTCATCACCTGTTCAGGTGATACGTAATAAGGAAGACTCACATTTCCTCCAAAACTGCAGCGGTAAGCGAGGCGACCTCGTCAGCTTCTAAAACCGTCACTCCCGATTCACTCGCAGTCATGACGATGGGGAAGATGGAGCGAGCCAGATCGGGACCTCCAGTAGCTGAATCGTCATCAGCAGCGTCATAAAGAGAGCGAATGACAGCCGAGATTGCGACAGATTCATCGGCATCGCTACGGTGAGTTTTCTTCAACGATCCCCTCGCATAGGCGGCTCCAGAACCCACCGCGTGAAAACCGCTTTCCTCATAGCGTCCGCCAGCAACGTCATAACTAAAAATTCTTCCTTGACGACGGCTTTGATCCCATCCAGCAAAGAGAGGAAGAATAGCCAACCCCTTCATTGCCATCGGTAGGTTGGCTCTAACCAGAGCCGCGAGACGATTTGCTTTACCGTCCAACGAGAGGGAAAACTGCTCGATTTTTTCATAATGTTCAAGCTCGACAGTGAATAGACGCACCATTTCAACGGCTAAACCGGCTACTCCTGCGATACCGACGATGGAAAATTCATCTGCAGAAAAAACCTTCTCGATATCACGCTGAGCGATGATATTACCGATCGTCGCCCGCCTATCTCCTGCCATCACCACCCCACCGTTATAGGTGGCAGCGACAATAGTGGTTCCATGTCTGAGCTGAAGATCGTTATGCAAATCACCCTTAGCAGCCGGCAAGATTTCAGGAGATATCTGCGAGGCATAGTGAAAAAACGAGGAGGGTAATATCTGATTGATCTGGTCATCTGTCATAGCGCATTCCACCTTAGTCCCTGAAGTATCAACCGCGTTCATCAGCGACACGGGTGGAATCGGCGATCTTTTCTGCGGCAATATTCTTAGGGATCGGCCCGTGATAATCCGGCCCATAGGCGCCAGGAGCGGGACGTCTCCTTCTCATCGGCGCCGATACTCCATGAGCCATGCGTCTGGCGATCACCAAGAATCCCGTATGGGACGAAGCACCATGAGCTGGTCTGATCGCCAAACCTTCGGCATGCCATTCTCTAATGGTGGTCTCCGAAAGCCACGGTTCGGTAAAGGAGCCATGGGCACGCAATTGATCGGTCACCCGTCCCATCTGTGTCGTCGTCGCCACATAGCAGCAGATCAATCCACCGGGAACAAGCACTTCGGCGACCCTGTCGATACACTCCCAAGGGGCGAGCATATCGAGGATGACTCTGTCCACAGGGTCATCCGTACAGCTTTCAACCAGATCTCCGAGACGAAGATGCCAGTTGGACGGCTGTCCTTTCATCCATTGAGCGACATTCGCTTGAGCGATCGTGGCAAATTCTTCCCGTCTCTCATAGGAGTACAAGATGCCTTCTGCCCCAATGGCGCGCAGGATTCCCAAACTGAGAGCTCCCGATCCAACGCCTGCTTCCAAAACTCGAGCTCCAGGGAAAATATCGGCTCGCATCAGGATCTGGGCGGTATCTTTCGGATAGATCACCGCCGCCCCACGCGGCATGGTCACCATATATTCATTGAGAAGGGGGCGAAAGACCGTATAGTGCAATCCTCCCACCGTGGAGACGACACTTCCCTCCTCACACCCAATGATCTGATCGTGACTGAGAGCTCCCTTGGTGGTGTGATGGATGCGGCCAGGAGTGAGCTGAATGGATTTACGATTGCCCTTGGCATCGGTGATGCCCACCCATTCCCCTGCCTGAAGAGGTCCTGTGGTCATCCCGGAATAACTCACCTGCTGTTGGTCGCTCATCGTCTGTCCTTTCCCTGGTGCCACAATGTCGTCAATGCTGCAAGATCGACTCCTTCTAGAGAATCGATAAGAGTTAATTGCTCGCTTTTCTCAATCGGATGGACGCTGGGGACAGCGATGACTGTCGCACCAGCTCGATAACCAGCTTGAGATCCGCTCACAGAATCTTCAATGACCAATGAGTTGGAAATCTCAACCCCTAAACGGTGAGCAGCAAGTAGATAACCTTCAGGATCAGGCTTCCCATGGACGACTTGAGAACCATCTACCACCACATCGAAAACGTGCGGCATCCGCGCCAAGCCAGCATCGAGCAGACGTCGCGGACTCGCTGAGACGATCGCCATGGGGATGCCATTTTCACTTAATTCTTCCAACAACTGTGGCACTCCCGGTCGCCACGGAAGCTCATGATCGGCGACATGGGCAACGACGCGGTCAACTAAATCGCGATAGAGTTCAGCATCCTCTCCCTCATAGGAGAATCCGTGTTTTAAGCTGTGAGCTCGCAAAATTTCGGTGGATGCCTTCCAATTCATCCCCGAAAGTTCATATCCTTGTTCTCTTGTCCACGGGACAGACCATTCAGCTAGCATCTCGATCTCGCACGAGACCCATACGGGCTCGGTATCGATCAGCGTCCCATCGAAATCCCACAGTACGGCTTCCATCAGATCGCGACTATTCACCCGCATATTCTCTCAGGGAAGATAGTCAGAGGCGAATTATCGTCTAAATCTAGATGACGCTACCGATAAAGAGATATTGTTAGGCTCAACACGAAAGGAGCCACGATGACGTCTGAGCGCCCTGAACCGCCCTATCCGCCTGAGGGTAACCATAGTCATTTTCCCCCTTACGAATCGACTAGCGAGAGCACGACTCAGATATATGGGGTGAGCACTCCCCTATCGGCATCGTATTCTGCCAGCACATCTAGCCCTGCCACATCCCATCAGATATCACACACCCATAAGTCTCGACGTGGTTTCGGCACAGCTTTCCTTACAGGTTTAGGCGCGGGATTAGGCCTGATGGTCGCAATAGGCATCATCGCAGTCGTTATCAGTATGATCGCTGTCTCATCGATCATTTCACTGGTGCATAGCGTAGATTCTTCTACGAATTCATCGTCCATAGCGACTACGACGATTTTCGGCTCCGATTCAGCCCATCACACCCTCTATGCCCTCTCCATTTCTGGAACGATTACAGCGAGCGCGGGAACGACATTTTCCGCTGCTACTCATGGCTATGAGATTGCAGATCAAATCGATCAGTTAGAAGCCGATAGCGCAGACGGTCTGATCTTGCTCATGGACACTCCTGGAGGATCGATTACAGGATCGCGCGCGATGGCCGACGCGATCACGCGCTACCAGGAGCGGACGGGCAAGAAAGTTATCGCCTTCGTCCAATCCCTATCCGCTTCAGGAGGAATGTACACGATGGCTCCTGCCGATTACATCATCGCTGATTATGGGACGATGGTGGGCTCAATCGGTGTCATCATGGGGCCTCTCACCCGTTATCGCGATGTGGTAGCGACTACTGGCTCTCTCCTTCAATCAGGTGTGGAGACGACAGGAGGAATCACATCTGAATATCTCACCCAAGGCAAGGGGAAAGATTTTGGTAATCCTTTCCGCGATATGACCGACGAAGAACGTGCGAATTACACTCACAATATTGAAGTGGAATACGACAAATTCGTCTCGCTCGTTTCCCAATATCGCAATATCCCTGCCGATACTATCCGCAATGACTTGGGAGCTTATCTTTTCGATGCCGCTACCGCCCAGGAAAAAGGACTTGTCGATGAGGTGATGAATCGTCCAGACGCCTTCGCGAAAGCCGCCGAGCTCAACGGTGTCGATCCTTCCGATATCCGCGTCATCACTCCTGCCACTCCTTCCAAATTTGAACAGCTATTGGGAGCAAGCGGTCGGGTGAAAGGACACAATATCCCCTTATCTCGCAATGAGGGAATCATGCCCGATGCCGATATCTGCACTGCTCAAGAACAAGTTTTAAGCTATGTCGGTTCTATTACCGATGTATGCGGATGAGGCCTATCGATGCACAAAGCCCCCGATAGTGGGGGCTTTGAAAATTTTTCTTGCGCTGTAACAACGCTGGCTTTACTCAAGATCCAAGGTGAGAATAGGCACAGCGATATTCCTTGCGCTCATGTCCCATCAATGATAGAAATCATCGATTCCCACTTAAAGATGAGGCAAATATGGAAGTCATACTGACTACCTAACCGTTGATCTCAAACGCTGTGAGAATCTGGCACACCGTTAAGCCGATGCCATATCCGATTGTTTATCCTCTCTGTCTGTTCTCGCGCTCTTCATCTTCCTGGATTTAGAGGGGTTGGAGATCGTAAGAATGCGACTTTTATCCGCTCTTGCTACGAGAGATAGACATATTCTTTCTTGATCGTAGATTTACTGCTAAGCGAACAGATGTAAATCTTGCGATTCTCGACGATGGACAAGAAAAATTTCTATTAAAGAGCACGCTATTTAGCAAAAGGGGGAGCCTCGTTACCATCACATAAAACTAGGCTCTGAGTAGTATTAGCAAGTACCATAGATACATGTATGGTTCTATTTAGATCTGCGCAAAGCTCATCTATATGTCCTAGGCGCAGAGAAGAAAGCATATATTCGATTCACAAAGAACTTCGCAAGAAGACTCATAGAGAACTGAAAGATCAACTGCACAAAGGAGACGAGAGCAGTGATAGCTCGGCTAAGTAAAGCATCTGCTTTGCTATGCGCTACCGCTTTAGCGGGGATAAGTTTCATTTTTGGCACGACCACTCAGGCATGGGCGGCAGATCCCGCCATCTATAAAAGTGAGAGCAACCATCTCTATATTGATGGTCGCTCCAGCCAACCAAGCGGCTCACCTTCCACTTTCGGCTCTGCACGTGGTAACTTTCCAGCTGGCGGTAGCTGGGATTGGGATTTTGATAACCGCACACTCACCCTTGACAATGCCGATATGAGGCAGGGGCAAGATGTTGCCACCTTTGGCATTTTCATCTGGACGCTTCCTGATGACGAGAATGTAAAGATCGTCTTTAAGGGCAAGAATTATATTTACTCCAATAGGGGTGGTGGGATACCCAACGCTTTTAACTTGGTATCTCCCAAAGCCACTTTCGAGTTGATAGGTGAAGGCTCAGATGCTGAGCTCAATATCATTGCTGAAAGCAACGGCGTCAACGGAGAAGATCCATCTGCTTTAAGTATTACCTCTCCTGGGGGTGTCGATACACGTCCCAGTCTGGTCTTTAAATCAGGAACTTTTAATCTGAGCTCGACAATCTTGCCTTCAGATACGAAAAGCACGCAAGTATCTGCCATATACGGTGCAGCAGAACGCCTTGAATTCGCTCCTGACGCTCAGGTCACGCTACAAGCTAAATCAGCTAATAATGAAGCTCAGTTCGGGTATTCATTGCGCCTTCTGTCAGGAACACAGATCGTCTTTAACAACACCAAGCCCGTCCTTCTTGAGGCCGATGCAGGCAAGCACCCAAAAGGAGCTCAGCCTGGTCTGTTGGTACGAGAGAGACAGGGAAAGAATGCTGAGTGGTCTTTCTCAGGTGATGGTGAAGTCATTGTGCGAGATACCGGTGCTGGCCGCGTCTTATATGGCTCCTCACTTGAAGAAGGCATGAAGAAATCTGCAACTGAGGATCATGAGATTGGCTTTGTCGAACCCTATCAAACCATTGTTCACCGCAACTATCCGCTGTACTTTACCGATCCACAAGGAGGCCACTTCGTTTCTGGCGCGTCAGATGTCAATACCGTCAAGATCGGCAAGATCTACACCATTGATTCTGCGCTCGTAGATGAGGAAGGAACAGAACTTACTCTGACAGATGCAGACGACAAACCCATTGGTGTAAACCTTAGCAACGACGGTCTTCCCATTGTGCAAAGTCGCAACTATGAAGGTAAAGCACTGCCTTCCCTTGCTGCTGGTGCGAATCTAAAGATGAGTGCTCCCGCATTCCTCAAGGATGGTGAACTCGTATTTAAAGCTTGGGAAGATCCAGATGGTCTTTTGAATGAAGAGCAAAAATCTCAGGCAGATGTGACCATCACGATGCCCGAAAAACGCATTACCTTACATGCCGTATATGAGCAGGTGCGTAGCGCTCCTTTGAACGTAATCGTTTCAGGCTCTGAAGATGATGCCGATAAAATCGCTGCTTTGAAACCTGAGTTATTAGGCGACGACGGGCAGAATTTTGCTTTGAGCTACGATGAGACGGACAGAAGCTGGAAGACAGACGACGAGCTTAAATCTGGCGCCTATAAACTCAGCTTTGCCAATATTCCTGAAGGCTACACTTTAAGCATTGATGACAGCATTGCAGACAATATCGCTACTTCTTTGGAAGACCAGACAGATCCTGCCAGCAATACCTTTGCGGTTAATGTGACGAAAGATGATCTGTTGGACAAGGAGAGCTTTACTGCGGCATTCACGCTAACGGCTCCTAAGCCAGAACCTGCACCCGAACCGAAACCTGATCCAGAACCTGCACCACAACCCGAACCGAAACCGGAACCCAAACCTGAACCGGAACCTGCACCACAACCGGAACCAAAACCGCAGCCTGAACCTGTCGTGCGCGATCCGCAGGATACAACGCTTATAGATAGCGACGATATAGACTCCACCATCCCTGAGGATAAGAAAGTGCAATTACCTAAGGATAGGAAAGCACTTCATCTTCCCAGCACAGGACAGCCTTCTTCCTATAACGCTGGGCTCGTTTTGCTAGGTGCAGGCAGCATTGCTCTTGCCTTGTTCTATGTCAAAAGACGTATATAAAACTCAACTATGCACGCTAAGGGAATGCCCTCAGATCACAATGATCTACAGCATCGAGCGTTCTATGTGAGCCTTGAGAATTCACCTTATCCAACGGCGTGCATATCGCTTACTGTATTTGTTATATACGTTTAGCTTTTAACAGCGACAAGCTGGCAGCTCTTGAAGCGCTTGCCTTTAGAGTGGGTCTTGGCCAATTTCTTAGGTCAAGACCCACTTGTGAGCTTAGAGACAAACTAAATTTTTATCCAGACCAGGAAGTTATCAACCCTGTACTAGTACTCGCATAGACTCTCCGCAAGAAGTAACGGAGGTCTTGTCATCTGTGCTAGCGATGACGACAAGCTCCAAGAGCCTTCTGTTTCAACAAGCAAACCATCTCGTCCGCATTATCAGCTCGATAAACCGCCGTTCCAGCAACGAAGGTATCGGCTCCAGCCTGAGCGCAACGCTCAATCGTCTCGAGGCTGACGCCTCCGTCCACTTGAATCCAGATCTCTTGACCTGTCTTTTCAACTAGCCGACGAGTTTTTTCAATTTTAGGAAGGACGAGGTCAAGGAATTTCTGCCCCCCGAATCCCGGCTCAACACTCATCAACAGAACCATATCGACTTCATCTAACATTGGTTCATAAGGTTCGATAGGTGTCGCTGGTTTAAGAGCCATCGAAGCGCGGGCTCCCAGATGACGTAGTTGACGCGCCAGACGGATCGGCGCCGCGCAGGCTTCAACATGAAAAGTAACCGAGGCACATCCGATCTCAGCATAGGCAGGAGCCCAGCGATCGGGATCTTCGATCATAAGATGAATATCGAGAGGCAGATCGGTAGATGCCGAAATCGCCTCTACCACTGGTAGCCCCATTGTGAGATTGGGGACGAAATGTCCGTCCATCACATCGACGTGGACGAAATCGGCACTGGGGATACGCGCGATTTCTGAAGAGAGATTGGCTAGGTCAGCATTGAGAATACTGGGGGTAATGCGCACGTTGTTAGCCTACCCTCTAGGATTCTTACGCAGCAATGCGCAAAACATCGCATCGCTTCCATGTCGATGCGGCCATAGCTGAATGAAACGGCTATCGAGATCGCTTGCCACATCTTCCATATGATCCAGATAGGAAGGAGCGTCCACAATGGTCACATCGTTTGCCTGAGTGACGATATCGACCGTCTCAGCTCGATGGGGTGAGCAGGTGATATATGCCACGATCCCACCTGGACATGTCGATTCGATCGCTGTGCGAAGAATGGCACGCTGTATCTTGATAAGTTCAGCGATCTCCGAGGGGTTTTTTACCCAACGCGCCTCAGCTCTACGGCGCAAAGCACCGATACCGCTACAGGGAACATCTGCCACACTCAAGGCAAAATGATTCATCTTCCAAGCGGGTAAGGTGGCGTCTGCACAGATCACCTGATGGGATGTCCTATCGTGATAAACACGGGTGGCTTGAGCCACGAGATGCGCACGGTGGAAGGCAAACTCGCTGCTCAACAAGAATTGAGGAGCAAGACCTGCCAAGAGAGAGGACTTACCGCCCGGTCCTGCACAACAATCCAGCCAAGGACCTTCCTTATGCTCTGCTGCTGCACGTATTGCCGCCAGGATTACCAACTGACTTCCCTCATCTTGGACGCCGGCTCTGCCCTCACGGATGGCTACAAGATCAGATGGATTCCCTTTTCTTTGCACTCCCCATGGCGAGAAAGCCGCCATAGATGCGTTGTCATCTATCAGCTCATCTCGACTCGCCACACCTGGACGAATCGCCAACATGGGAATGGGGGCTTTATTATTGGCAGCCAACGCCTGCTCTAACTGTTGGTCGGCAGCCGATCCAAGTGAATCTGCAATTGCCTCGACAATCCACGTTGGATGAGCATGTGCGAATCCTATGCGTTCGGTAGTTGTCATCTGCTGTCCCAGACGATCTATCCACTCATCCCAGGTGAATTCATTGATACGTCGGATAATCGCATTGACCACACCGCTGACTCGCGTACCAATACGCCTAATAGCCACGTTGACGAAGCTGTTGACCACTGCATGGGGCGGAGTTTTCATGAAGAAGATCTCATGACATGCCAGGCGAAGAATATCGATAACTGCCGGCTGCAAGGTCGACAATTTTCGCGAGGAGGCAGCGACGATGATACGGTCATAACTGCCTTCATAACGCAATGTTCCGTTGACCAATTCGGTGATAAAAGCTGCGTCGTTGGTAGACATTCCCTGACAGATTTTGGGTAGGACAAGATGGGCATATGCCCGATCGCTATGAACTGTGCGCACGGCTTCGAAAGCCGCTTCTCGACGCACATCTACCCGCCTATTATGACGATGGGCTTTTCCACTCACGACGAGATCACCTATCCGATCGTTTATCCATCGAATTTCTCGCCTGTCGTCAGGCGAAGCCCACGAGCCCAATCGATGGCAGCCATCATCTTTTTCCCTGCAGGTTGAACCATATCGAGAATTAAATCGCCATCCGATGTTCCCACCGAGAGGGTTTTCTTTTCTACATGGAGCACTCCAGGCTCTAATGAAGATGATTCACCAAGATGCGCAGAGACGATCTTCACCCTCTGTCCATCGCGCATCGTCCACGCCATCGGATGGGGATGTGCTGCTCGTATTAAACGTTCAATTGATAGAGCTGGACGAGTCCAATCGATATGAACATCATCTGGAGTGATCTTTCCGGCATAGAGACCTGGATCACCTTCTTGATCGTAAGGCTGCTCGCCAGCTTCGATAGCCTGAACGGTCTCGATCAAAAGATCAGCCCCTCGCAGAGAAAGAGATTCCAAAAGATCTCCGCTTGTCATCTGAGGTTCTATCGGCACCGCAGCTTGTCGATAGATCGGACCGGCATCGAGTTGTTGAACCAGACGGAAAGTCGTCACCCCCGTCATCTCATCTCCATGCCAAATGGCATATTGAGCTGGAGCCGCTCCCCTCCATTTGGGCAAAAGGGAAAAATGCAGATTGACCCAGCCCATCGGACACGCATCTAAGAGGTCTTGGCTGACCAGCATACCGAAAGCGACAACGATGACCAGATCTGGACGGTAACGCTTGATAGCCTCACGCAATTCTTCTCGATTGCTCACCTTGGCAACATCAAGCCCATATTCCTCAGCACAGCGAGCCACAGGAGAAGGTGTGAGTTTCTTACCCCGTCCGGCTTTAGCATCGGCACGTGTGATGACACCGACAATCTCATAGGATTCAACGAGACGTTTCAACGCCGGACATGCCACATCGGGAGTTCCAGCAAAAGCTATCCTCATGGCGTTCACACCCTCATCTCTACGCATTTCTTATAGATCTGCCGGATCCACGATTATAGTGATCCGTCCGTCCATCCTACGCGCTGAACGCACCGCTGCCGCCTGTCTGATCGATTCAACGATCTGCTTTCCCAAAGAGCGAGAGCCTCGACAGATCATCTGATAGCTCTCCTCATCCCCTACCATCTCAATAGGGCCAAGCACCTCAGCTCCTTCAGGAGGTGTAAAGAGTTGGCTAAAGGTGCTCATTCCATCTGAGTCCCCACAGATCTTCACATAGCTGACCGCTGGCGGTAGATATGCCTCTTGGCGGTCGAGCAATTCATGGTGGGCAAAATCTGCTAGATTGAGCCGAATAGCCGTTCGGATCGGTCGCAGATCGCCATCTCCAACGATCAACACCCGACCCTCTTCATCTCCCCCACGGACATAGGAAATCGCATTCATCCAACGTCTCACAGCTTCCTCTGAAGCCGATAGGTCAGCCCTCTCCAACAAACGGAAGGTATCGAGAAAGATAGCGGCCGCATATCCTGTCGATACCCTCGGTTCTGCTCCCGGAGTGGCGATGACCAAAGCGGGTTGATCGTCGATATCCGTAATCCTCTTCTCTCCATGGGAATCGATGAGACGGACATGGGGGAAGGCTCGTCCAAATTCTTCCCGTGTCCTCTCAGCACCGATCACGCTTGCTCTCAACGTCTGATATCCACAGTGAGGACATCTCCACGTCGATTCCCCACGGGCACACCAGCGACATATCAGGCGGTCGCTTCGTCCAGGTTTCATCATCAACGGTCCTGAACAGTGCCGACAACGCGCTGCAGTGCGACAATTTTGACAGCTCAAAGCCGGTATATACCCAGCTCGTGGCACCTGAATGAGAACAGGTCCTCTGCTCAACCCTTCCCTGATCGTAGCGAAAGCCTCATCGGGAATTCGTCTTTGCAAGGCGAGAGGATCTCTCTTAAGAGCATGGATACCGCTTCCTGGAGAGCGAACGGCGGCGCATTGTCTGCGCATGAGATTGGGATTTTCTTCAATGGGAACCATCCAACGCTGCTCGATCCACTGCTGAATATGTGTTGAACGTCCATGAGCGGCAATCAAAAGAGCGCAGTGCTGTTGGGCGGCTCTCAACGCCGCCACCGTGCGGACATGGGTGTAGGGAGCGTGTTTTTCCTGATAGGAATCATCGGCATCATCCC
>JAEZYG010000055.1 GCA_023419175.1 Actinomycetes bacterium | reverse complement strand
CTATCTGGTCGTAATCCAATCGTCCGCGTGGACATGCCCCTTCTAAACAGTCAGGTCTACCCGATGCCGCTCCGTTATATCCGGTGGAGATGATGCGGTGATTAACGACCAGAACGGCTCCCACTCGTCTGCGTCTACATTTCGCCCGAGCCGAAACGGCATGGGCTATACCGAGGAAGTAATCATCCCAGTCAGGAACTGGGATGAGCTCATCTTCACTTGTCATGTTCTGATCTGTCATCAGTAGTCCGTCTCGTCAAGATAGGATTTGGGATCTTCGATGGGTTCAAGGTGAGCCGAGACACGCAATTGCGGGAGTCGAGCCACTAAGGCATCGATGACTTCTTCGGTGAAGTCGTGTCCGCGCTGGACATCCCATGTCCCTGGCACCAGAACGTGAATATCCATGAATTGCCGGTTTCCAGCCTGGCGGGTTCTGATCGCGTGGAATTCAATCCTGCCGCTCTCCCTATAGGAATCGATCACCTCATCGATGATGGCTCGATCTTCATCATCCATAGCAATATCCATCAATCCGGCGACCGATTCTTTCATCAATCCATACCCGGTCCAGATGATATTGATACCGGCGATCAGAGCGACGACGGCATCGAGTATCGCCATCTTGGTAATCGCCACCAGACTGACACCTATCAGGACGGCAAGCGAAGTCACCACATCGGTCATCAAGTGTTTTCCGTCCGCCTCCAAAGTAGACGAACCGTATTTTCTTGCCGCTCTCAGCAGGATAAGTCCAACAATTCCATTGAGGACGGCAGCGACCATGCTGATCGCCAGACCGATCCCAAGAGATTCAGGATAGACGGGGTGAATGAGTCGCGTAATCGCCGAGATGATGATGAAGGTTGCCGCGAGAAAAATCATGACCCCTTCGACGGCGGCGGAGAAATATTCCGCTTTAGAATGTCCAAAATGATGGTTATCATCTGGCGGACGAATCGAGATTTTCAAGGCAATATAGGCGATGATCGCCGCTACTAAATTCACAAGACTCTCAGCGGCATCTGAGAGCAAGCCCACCGAGGAGGTGATATAGGCTGCCCCCGCTTTGAGAATGATGGTTGCAACAGCTGCCCCTACAGAGATCAAGGCATAGTGACTCAAATCCACAGGTGGGGCATAGCGTTTGGCTAGCTGATCGCTCACCTATCCAGTATCTCGCAGAAAGATTACCCTTGGCTAAATTCGCACGCTAGGTGGATATGAGAGAGCGAAGAAGTCCCAGTTCCGCTTCCCCATGAAAGAACTCGGGAAGGTTCCCGTCAGCACCGCAAGAGGAAAATTTTTCATAGTTTAGCCTTACCTAATACTATGAGCCCTGAGTGAACAAGACGACAAAAACGTCGTACCACTATCAGGAGAACTATGCCCATAAGCGCGACGATGCCATCTAGACGGTTATCACGCAGATTTTCCCCCGCCGTCCTCGCAGCTTCTCTCGCTGTCTTGACGATCAATGCGATCTATTGTCCGCCGAGTTTAGCTGATGAACCCGACTCAGCAGATCCCCTCATCACATGGACGAAGACATTTGGAGATTACGGCTCTTCATCCGCTCCAGGCTCTTTCGACCAGATCAACTCAGCTGAATCTCTCATCGAAGGAGGTGTCCTAGTCGCTGGCACCTACGACGGATCTGGACAGGCCTCGCGCAGTGATAAACGCGGCAAGGCAGATGCGGCAATTGGACATTACAGCGATGACGGCGCTCTCCAATGGTCCACTCTTGTCGGCGGTTCACAAGCCGATTCCTTCGCCAATGCCCGCGTCGCTAAAGACGGCAATTACATCGCAGCAGGATTCACTCAATCGAGCGATGAAGATCTTGGTTCCCATCCGAGCGCTGGACGCAAAGATATATTGATCGCCAAGATCTCCAGTAACGATCACTCTGTTATGAAGATTGTCACCTTGGGTGGTTCTGATTCTGAAGAGATCACCCGCATCACGACCACCCATGATGGAGGATATCTGGGTGTGGGATATACCCATTCCAAGGACGGCGATATCGCTCGTCTGACTGGAAAGACGACGACAGATCGTGATGCCTTAGTGGTGAAATTCAATGCCGACTTAGACGTTGAATGGGCTCATACCATCGGCGGCAGCGGCAACGCCCTCATCCAAGACGAATTCCGCTCAGTCATCAACGATCCCACTGGAGGCTGGGTTGCTATAGGTACCTCATCCTCCAGCGATGGGGATTTGAAAGATCTCAATAAAGGGAAACGAGATATCCTTGCGGTCAAGATCGGCTCCGACGGTTCAACTCAATGGGTGAAAACCTATGGAGGAAGTTCAGATGACTACGGCATTTCCATTGCTCGAGCCCATAACCGAGATTTTGATAAAAACAAGGATTTCATCACCGCCACGACGGAAGATATGGTGGATGGCTATGTGATCGCCGCCACATCGTCATCTACTGATGGCGATTTTGCCAAGGTGACGCCTACAGATAACCCCACAAAATCGGCAGCCATCTTACGTATCGCTCAAGACGGTTCTTTACTGAAAGTCGAGACATTAACCTCTTCAGCAGATGTTGAGGCCTCCCAAGTCCTTCCCGTCTCAGACGGATTTTTCCTCACCGGAACCTATCGCAGCGTAGATAAAGATCTCACCGGAGTGCAAAGCTACGGTGACAGCGATATTTTCCTTGCCCATTACACACCTGATCTGACCCGTCTCAATATCCATTCTCTGGGAGGGAATGCAAAAGAAATCGTCTCCCAAATCTATCCGGGCATGAAAGATAACTATTATCTCGTCGGCTCGACTCGCTCTACCGATGGACCTTTTACATCTCTCGTCCAGGGCAAATATGACGGATTTATCATGAGCCTCAACGCTTCCACACTGGAAAGTTATCCAACCAAACGTCAGCTCATTCCCGTCGAGGCATGGAAGATGACAGAAGATAGCGTCTCGATGATGAATCCTCTTGTTCATCCCTCTGCCTATGTGGAGACTTCTGGAAATTTGCACCAAGTCACCGTCTACCTAGTGCGCAATACCATCGCTGGCTATGAATTCAGCCCGTCCAATCTTGGGGCGATCACCTATGAACGCGATGGTGTGATGAAGAAAGCTAAAGTCAACTACGACGCCTCCACGGATGTGAAGTCTTTCACCATGATTCTTAACGACCTCTCCTCGCCAGTTCATGTGGCGATTAAAGAGATGATGGGTGAAGAAGTACGCCTATCCTTCACACCTTCTCAAGCGGAAAAGACCGATGCTCCCCCCACCTTCCCCGCAAGAGAAAATAGCTCTCCGATCTTCCCGACAACGTGGAAACAAACGGTTGGAGGAAGCGATACCGATTTTGCCAATGAGGTCGCCGTCCTAATCGATGGATCGATTGTCGTCGGTGGAGAGACCTATTCTCCCGATCTGAGCGAGACATCTGCGATCTCTGGGGGTTCAAATGCTTTTATCGCCCACTATGACGGCGGTGGACGCCCGATCATGACCACTCTTTTCGGCGGCACCGAACGCGATTCACGCGCTTATATCTCCGCTCTCAGCGGGCGAGACGATGCAGGTTTCTATGCCGCAGGTTCCTATAAGGAAGATCATGGAGTTGCCCCCACTGGGGTCTTTGCCGATACCGATACTGAGAAAAGTCTCCACGGTGACCAAGATGCCTTCATCGCCCGATTCGCCCCCAATCACCAGATGGTGTGGATCAATTCCTTCGCCGGTTCTCGCCACGATCAGGTGAAAGATCTGGTGACCTTAGCCGATCAATCCGTCGTTGCATTGATTGAGACATTGTCTACCGATGGAGATGTCCCTGAGGGGGCTCGTGGCAATGTGGATCTTGTATTGACGCGCTATTCCCCGACGGGTGAACAGATGTGGGCAACCGCTCTAAGTGGGAATAACATCGAATCATCTCAACGAGGTTTGGCGCTAAAAGCGAACGGAAATATTCTCGTCGCAGGCTATACCAATTCCGGATCGGGAACTTTTGAAGGTCTGGATTTCTTCGGAAATTCATCCTATGACTTTGATCTTTTCGTCGCTGAATACTCTCCTACAGGAGAAAAGATCTCGATGAAATCCTTCGGAGGGGAAGCGAACGACTATCTCAAAGCCATCACAGCGACCTCAGACGGGGGTTACCTTCTTGCAGGGTCAACCCGTTCAACTTTGCACGCTTTCCAGAATAAAGGTCGCGGCTATGACAATGCCTTCCTTATCAAAATAGGTTCTGACAATGCCGTTCAGTGGTCTGATGTCATCACCTCGATTGAATCCAGTGAGGGACGATCGATCGTTGAGATGCCCGATAAGACGATCGCTTTATTCGGTGAGACTCGCGGCACAGGTATGGATTTCCAAGATCTCAACAAAGGATCTTTAGATTCCTTCGTCGCCCTCTACTCACCAGATGGGAAACGGACACGTCTGCGTACGATCGGCGGCTCAAATACCGACTATGCAGCCGCAATGGAGATGCTTGATGAGAACCATATCGTAGGTCTCATGAGCTCTAAATCCGCCGATATAGATCTTGAAAATCATCACGTTGCAGCAGAGGACGGGCTGCTTTTTGCATTCTCGATCTTTGAGGATAAGGATGCGGATGCCCACCCCTTACCATCTGTCGATCCGAGCCCATCGAGTTCTAAATCCCCATCTTCGAGCCCAATGCCTGAGTCTCCGTCACCTGATGTGAACTCACCGTCTGCTTCGCCTACATCGATTCAGCCAAGCCCATCGTCTGCCGCATCGGTGAACCCTATTCCGCAGCCCACTTCAGGTGAGAGGAATCCAGATGAGGATCGTACAGCGAATCTATATGAATCTGCGTCACTCAAACGGGTTCATCCACGTCCATCTGCTCTACCGGTAACGGGTGGATCGCGGTTGGCGGTCTGTCCGGTATAAGAAAGCATTTTGCCAGGTGGACGGGTAATGCTCGTCCACCTTTTTCTTTCCAAATCTTGACGTGAACAATTCTTTCTACACCAGAGAAGCGCAAGAAGATTCGGTAGATCCGCCCGATTTTTAAGAAAGAATGAAAAAATCCCTCACGATAATCGCTTGTGAGAAAGAGCTGTACGCCGACAGGGGATCGAACCCTGGACCCGAGGATTAAAAGTCCCCTGCTCTACCAACTGAGCTATCGGCGCCCACGTCACATCGTGACGCACTGATTAAGTGTACGCAGATAAACCCTAAAGCTCAAATCAGTCTGAACGGTATGCACAACCCCATACGCTGCACATTTGAATTATGTGAACGAAATACCTGCACAAAATTTCTTGCCTCAATAATGCTAAAAGTAGGTCTGATCTTTAGCATCCCTAAAAGATTCCGCGATACCCTGAGGCGCAGCGGACAGAAAGTCAGGGGATTCCCCGAATGTTGCGACTACAAGATGAGGTAGCTCGCTTCGATCTACGTCTGCAGAACTTTCCGAATACGATCACAAGAAAGCGGAGACTGAAGCTATGAGTTCGCTCGGTTTCTTGGCGCCGCCGCCGAAGGTGGCCCAACTGCCCATTGAGGAGCAGAAGAAAAAGTATCCCTCCCTGCGTATGCAGGCATTCATGGGTATCTTTATCGGCTATGCAGGTTTCTACCTGATCCGTAACAACCTCCCCTTCGTCACCAAGACCTTCAAAGATCTTGGTCAGATGGACGAGGTCGCTATCGGTTGGGTTGGCACCTGCATCCTCGTCGCCTACGGCGTCTCCAAATTCCTCATGGCGACCCTGTCCGACCGTGCGAATGCTCGCTACTTCATGCCTTTGGGTCTAGCTCTGTCGGCTATCATCAACCTGCTGATCGCTTTCATCCCCGGCATCTTGCACTACGGCCTCTTGCTATGCGTCTTGATGTTCCTCAACGGCTGGTTCCAAGGTATGGGCTGGCCTCCTTCAGGTCGCGTTCTCGTCCACTGGTTCTCCACGAACGAACGCGGCTGGAAGACCTCTATCTGGAACTGCGCCCATAACGTCGGTGGCGGCGCTGTCGGTGTCTTGACCGCATGGGGCGTTGACCATCTCGCCGCCTATCAAAACGACTGGCGTCCGGCTTTCTATCTGCCCGCTATCGTCGCCCTCATCGTCGCTTTGGTCGCCTTCCTGCTCATCCGCGACCGTCCAGAAGCTATGGGTCTTATGCCCATTGAAGAATGGCGCGATGACCCCGCCAAGATTGAGAAGGTTGGATCCGATGCCGAGAAGCTCACCATGCTTCAAGTCCTCGTCCGCTACGTCCTCAAGTCTCGCGTGATCGTCCTGTTGGCTATCGCCAATATCTTCATCTATACCCTGCGCTACGGCGTTCTCTACTGGGTTCCCCTTTATCTCCAAGAGACTCAAGGTCTTAAGACCAAGGGTGGCGCTATGGGCTTCGTCCTCTACGAACTTGCCGGCATCGTCGGCACCCTCCTGTGCGGTTGGGTTTCGGACAAGATCTTCAAGGGTTACCGCACTGGCGCCGGTCTGGCCTTCCTCATCGCCGTGGCCATCTCCGTTATCGCCTTCTGGCAGGTCGGACGCATGGAGCACGCTCCGCTGTGGCTGTGCTACGTGCTGATCGCCCTCATCGGTGGCCTGATCTATGGCCCGGTCATGTTGGTCGGTCTGCAGGCTATCGACCTGTCCCCGCGTGAAGTCGCCGGCCAGTCTGCCGGTCTGACCGGTCTCGCCGGTTACCTCCTCGGCGCCACCGGCGCTTCCCTCCTCGTCGGCTGGATCATCAAGCACTTCGGTTGGGATACCGCATGGGGCTTCCTTGCCGCTGTCGCCATCCTGACCTGCGTGGTGATGGTCTTCGTCGGTCGAGACGAAAAGGCAATCATCGCCGCTCACAAGGAGCGTGCTGCCAAGTAATTTTCTCGTCTATGACGAGACGAGGGTCGGGGGAATTCCTCCGACCCTCATGCTTTTTATCCAAATCAGTACCAAAGGAGCATTACTGATGTCTAAGTATTCATCTATCCACCGTCTTAGTGCCGCTGCCGCAGCTCTAGCACTAGCGTCGGGGAGCTTTCTGTTAACCGGATGCGATTCCTCTCCCAAGAAGCAAGGAAGCGAGAGTCCCAGCGCATCCACATCGGATATTCCTCTCGATCTCCAGGCTCACCGTGGAGGACGTGGAGAACACACTGAAGAATCTCTCACCGCTTTTGAAAAAGCTCTCGATCTCGGCGTCACCACATTGGAATTCGATATCGTCCTCACCGCAGATGGCGTTCCTGTCGTCTGGCACGATCCCATCGTCTTGCCATCAAAATGCACCGATGCGCCTGGCAATGACTATGTGGGCAAGAAAGTCCACGATCTCACATGGGATCAGCTACAGACTCTCACCTGCGATCTCAAACTCGACAGCTTCCCCGAGCAGCAGCCTGCCGAGGGAAATAAGATGATCCAGCTCAAGGACGTCTTTAACCTCACCAAACAGCGTGGAGCTGATGTTTATTACAACATCGAGACGAAGGTGGAAGGCGAGCACCGCGATTGGTCGGCTTCACCTGAGCAATTCGTCAATGTCATCATGAGCGAAATCGAAAATGCCGGAATGCTCGATAAGGTCACCATCCAATCTTTCGATTGGCGCACTCTCGAGCTTGTCAAGCAGCAATATCCTACGGTTCCCACCGTTGTCTTATGGGATGAGACCACCTGGAAGGGATATTCCATGTGGACAGGTAGCGTCGATTATGACGAGGTCGGTGGAGATATCATCAAGGCTGCTCAGCAAATCAAAGCCGATGTTCTCTCCCCCGGATATACGGTTCCTTACGGCCTGACTCCAGCAGACCCCAACTTCGTCTTGATCGCCAATAAGGAATTTGTTGAGACCGCCCACCAAGCCGGCTTGAAAGTTGTGCCGTGGACGATCAACGATGAAGATGCGATGAAAGCTCAGATCGCTACCGGTGTTGATGGCATCATCACCGACTATCCGACGAAACTTCGCAAGGTGATGGAAGAACAGAAGATGGATCTTCCCACTCCCTATCCTGCTAAGTGATCGTCTCATTCACAAGGGGTCGGCTTTATGCCGACCCCTTTTTTGATCTCTAAGCTGTGAAAGCCTGAAGCTCAACTATTACTTGAGGGTGATTCTTTAAAATATCACCCCTAGTAAATACGGGTTTAACTTTCTGAGATTCTCTCAGGGATTTCCTTTTCTTTTCTTTAAGGACATACCGTCAACCTGGCATCTAGAGCAGGTGGTCTAAAGAGAAGGGAATGCCTCTCTTTGGGGAAGAGGCCACCTCCTAGAACTCCCAATGAGAAAGGATCGCCAGTGATCGAGAAATCTAAAATCACTCGCCGCTCTCTTATGGCGTTGATCGCTGCAGGTACCGTGGCTGGCTATGCGACCGCAATGCCCAGTATCGGTGTTGCCGTGTCCAATACCGTCGTTGCTACGACTGCCGTCAACGTGCGACAGGCTCCCAACGATTCAGCGCGGATCCTCGGACAACTCGCTGCCGGCGAGCAGGTCGAATTGCGCGGAGATCCTCGCGGAGAATGGACTCCTGTCACCTATCAAGGCAAGGAGGGATGGGTCGCTTCAGCCTATGTCCGCTTCGCCGATCTCGATGCGGCTGCTGGAGGAACCGCGACCGTCAACGCCAATGTTCAGGTGCGCAGAGCTGCTACCACGATGGCTCCTGCGATCGGAACCGCTACCGTCGGGGAAAAGGTAGCGATTACCGATACGATGGAGGGCCTTTGGGCTCCTGTGAAGTGGCGCGGCCAATCCGGTTGGATTTATGGAAGCTATCTCGATTTCGACGCAGTCGTTGTAGCTGCGGACGATAAGGCAGACGATTCTGCATCATCCGATTCAGAAAAATCTGCTCCCGAACCAGAAACCGACCGCTCGGCTTCCCAGCAGAATTCCTCCTCTCAGGTCATCAAGACCATGTACACCACAGATGCGGTCAATGTGCGCACCGGACCTGGCACCGAACATCGCAGCCTGGCTGTCTTGCCGAAGGGAAGATCAGTCGATGTTCGAGGTGATGCGTCTGGCTCCTGGACTCCTGTGATCTACGAAGGGAAGGATGCCTGGATTCACTCGGATTATCTTGCCGATGAGCCTGTAGCTGAAACAACCACCGCCTATACCACCACCCGCGTGAATTTGCGCTCAGGACCATCCCTTGACGATTCGATCGTGCGCGTCTTGGAGACCAATACTGAAATTCAGCTCACCGGAGTGGCTCAAGGAGATTGGCGTCAGGTGAACGATTCAGGCTCCCTGCGCTGGATTTCCTCTCTCTATATCTCGGATAAGCCGATCGATCTATCCTCAGGCCCTTCGGAAGGATCTGGACAATATGGACCTGAGGCTCCCGTCAATACCTCACCTACGGGAGGCCCGCTCAATACGGGTTATTCCCAGGGTCTAGACGAGATGCGTGAAACCACCAAGGGAGTCGTCTACGCTGTCCGTCGGGCTTTCCCGCAGATCACCACCATGTATGGCGTACGTCCCGATCCTTTCCCGGATCATCCCAGCGGACGAGCCGTCGATCTGATGATGCCCAATGGAGCAAGCGATGTCGATTTGGGCAATGCCCTTTCGAGCTGGCTGCGCGCCAATGCTAACGCTCTCGATATCGAATATCTCATCTGGCGTCAGCATATCTGGATCAATGGAAGCTCCGATTGGGAAGCGATGGAAGATCGTGGCGGCATTACCGCTAATCACTATGACCATGTCCATGTGACAGTCAACGAATAAAGTCGTGGCGGACGGTCGTCGATGGATGCTTGACCGTCCGCCATATTGAGAGAGTCCAGGAGCGGAATTTGCTTTTCGGACAAATTTAGTTAAGATATTCGACGCGTCCCCGTCGTCTAGAGGCCTAGGACACCGCCCTTTCAAGGCGGCAGCGCCGGTTCGAATCCGGTCGGGGATACTCTTTCTTTCTCCTCTTCTATCTCCATCCTCATTTAGAATCGTCCTATCCAGTCACGACGAGGAGATAGCGGTGAGCGATTTGTCCAATCGATTAGATAATTGCGTCATTTCCATCCTGGGAGCGGGTCAACTCGGATCTTCCCTTCTCGAAGGACTTCTTCACAGCGGGATAGACCCTCATCGCATCTACGTCTCCACCCGACGCGAAGAAGGGGCACGCCGTCTAGCGCAAATCCATTCGGTCAACGCCGCTTCAGCTTCTCAAGCAGCCCGCCACGCTGACCTTATCGTTATCGCGACACGCCCCACGCAAGTCGAGAATCTCTTGGCAGATATCGCTCAGGACATATCGCCATCGACCCCGGTGGTCTCCTTAGCTGCGAAGGTCACCTTGGCACAGATGCGCTCTTATCTACCCACTCAACCTCTCGCCCGTCTCATGCCTAATCCTCCTCTTGCTGTGGCATCTTCAGCGATGGCGTGGAGCGATCTAGGCGACCATGAGATTTACCCTTTCTTACGGACTTTTTTCTCCCGCCTGGGCACCATCGTCACGGTAGAAGAAGATCTCATCGATATCTGTGGCGCTCTCACTGGACACGGACAGGCGGTAATTTATGCCGCCACAGAAGCGATTGCTACCTGGGGAGCTATGCAAGGGCTTTCTCATGACGATTCCTTGCGTCTGGCGAAAGCCTGCGTGCAAGGAGCTGCCGATGCCATGTCCTCAAGCGATCAACCGATCGATTCGTGGACGAAGCGTACCTGCACTCCAGGAGGATCAACTGTACGTACCGTGGCCGCTTTGGAAGCTCATGGCTTCAAGGGAAGGATTATTTCTTCTCTGGACGGAGATCAATTCCGCAACCGTTAACGATGGCAACTTAAAAAATAAGGATAACGAGTATTTCACCTAGATATAGGTTTTTATTGCATGATTTATCGTAGAATTTTTGGCAACACAGCCTCATCCTAAGCGCTGGGAAGACCTTTCGTTTTGCGCTTTTAGGCCGTATCTGCCTATTATTTACGAGTTGCCCGCCAAGCGGGCGAGCGATCAAGGCCCCGTAGCTCAGTTGGTTAGAGCGCTGCCCTGTCACGGCAGAGGTCGCGGGTTCGAGTCCCGTCGGGGTCGCCAGGGCCAGGTAGCTCAGTTGGTAGCAGCGTTCGCCTGAAAAGTGAAAGGTCGGCGGTTCGACCCCGCCCCTGGCCACCCGGCTCTTCTCTTAGCAGAATAAAACACCCATCATCATTATTTCTCCGTTTTCTCCTACCTCCAGGCTTAGGCACGCTGCAAGCGATTATCCATTCTCTAAAGAAGCCTTAGCAGAAGAACAGAGCCTCTCATATCGTCTATCCACACGATCAGGCTGGAAACTATCTGACGACCTCACCGTGTCCTGACAAAAGCCTGAAAAGTGAGGGAGAGAAGAGCGACGAAAACAACGATTCTTCCCCAGTTGGTGGGTCGTCTTTGGAGTGTACGCCCTTTATTCGCTAGCCTTAGACGCACGACAGTATTTATTCATCATGCCGCGGCCTGGCCGCGAGGGACTAGTTGAGGGGGTCGACCCGTATGGGGCGCGGCCGTGCAAAGGCGAAGCAGACTAAAGTAGCGCGTGATCTGAAGTATCGCACCGTCGAGACGGATCTAGCATCACTTGAGCGCGAGCTACGAGGCGAAACTCTACAGACCGACGATGACTACCCTGTGGACGATCAATACGCCGAACTCGCATCCAAGTATGACTTTGATGACGAGGAAGACGACGGCAGTCTATAAAAGCACATGAATTTCATCTGTCCACTCCCACAGATGGGCAGATGGGGATAGATTGAACACGTGACTTCCATTCCATGGGGAGAAGATCGCCTTCTCCCCTCTTACGAGAGTTATAGCTGGGTTCTTGACGGGGCGGCGCATGCCGATTCCGAACCCGCTATCGACTTGACCGCGACTTTGGTGCGTCGTAATCCCCCGCACTCTTCTCGTGCTGTGATCTATCTGCATGGATGGTCGGATTATTTCTTTCAGACTCATCTTGCCGACTTCTGGTACGAACAAGGCTATGACTTCTACGCTGTGGAGTTGCGTCGCTATGGACGCAATCTGCGTCCAGGGCTTCTCGCTGGATATATCACCGATCTCGACGACTATTTCACCGAGATGGACGAGGCATACCGTCTCGTGGCTTCAGAAGGTCATGACAAGATCACCATTCTCGGCCATTCCACTGGGGGGCTGATAACCTCTCTGTGGGCAGATCATACGGATTATCCACTTAACGGTTTAATCTTGAATTCTCCATGGCTCGATATGCATGAACCCGATGTCTTCTACCGAGCCCTTAGACCTTTAATCTCCTCGGTGGCGTCCATCAAACCCACATCAGCGATCCATATTCCCGATAATGGGCTGTATTGGCAAAGCATTTCCAACGACTTTCACGGTGAGTGGCAGATCGATCAACGCTATAAATCCCATCCAGGATTCCAAATCCGTTTCGGCTGGGGAAAAGCCATTCTGACAGGTCAGACGCATATTGAAAATGGCTTGTCCATTCAAACTCCGATCTTGGCGATGATGAGCACGTCAAAAAATCTCAGTCCAAAAACATGGGATCCGTCCTTACGCGAAGCAGATCTCGTCTTGGACGTCGATCGTTTAGCGGCGGCAGCTCACCACCTGGGACGTCAGGTCACTATCGTTCGTATCGACAAGGGAATGCACGATCTTATTCTCAGCCCTCCCCCAGTACGCCAATATGTCTTTGACACGATGGCTCACTGGGCGCGCTGCTATCTGTGAGGTGACGATGGATTGTTCCAATGAGCGCACAAGTTACGAGAAATATCAGCTTGATGAATCCGAAACGACCGACACCCCTTTTGCTTTCTTTGAACGATGGTTTTCTCAAGCTCGTGCAGTGGTCGATGAGCCAACAGCGATGACCTTAGCCACCGTCAATGTCGATCTGCGTCCAACGACACGTGTGGTCTTGATGAAGGAAGCCGACGAGACGGGAATTACCTTCTATACGAATTACGCATCTGCAAAGGGACGCGATCTCGATATACATCCATGGGCGGCGGCTCAATTTCACTGGCCACAATTGGAAAGGGTCATACGCATCGAAGGCACCGTCGAGAAGATCGATCCAGCCGATTCCGATGCCTATTTTGCCTCCAGACCCTACGATTCACGCATTGGAGCATGGGCATCGCATCAATCCGAAGTGATCCCCAATAGGGCTGTCCTGCTCGCTAAGGCAGCGCGCTATGCCGCGAAATTCGGCCTTAATCCTCCACGACCGGATCATTGGGGAGGGTATCGCCTCCGTCCCGATCTTTGGGAATTTTGGCAAGGACGACCCTCTCGCCTCCACGATCGTATCCGCTATAGATATGTTGATCAGCGCTGGATTAAGGAAAGACTGAGTCCCTAATTGCCGTAGAGCTCCCGTCCACCTGCGACGAGGACTAGGCTGACAGTCATGATTGACACCTCTGAGCTTCGTAATCGCGTCAACGGTATCATCGACGCCACATTGGCCGATCTAGTCGATTTGGTCGCTATTCCTTCGATCAGTTCTCAGCCTGAACATCGCGATGATGTAAAAGCTGCTGCTGAAAAAATTGTCCATCACATTCAGCAGATGGGCTGTGACGATGTCTCCATCGTGGAAGCTGGCGGTCATCCAGCAGTCATCGCCCACTTCTATGCCGATCCTGACGCACCCACGATCTGCCTCTACGCCCATATGGATGTCCAGCCGACAGGCGATCTGAACGCATGGACATCTGATCCTTTCGTAGCAACTGAGCGTGGAGATCGTCTCCATGGACGCGGAACGGCAGACGACAAAGCTGGCATCGCCTGCCATTTGGCAGCTCTGCGAGCTTTCGACGGCAAACCTCCGGTCAATGTCACCCTCTTGATTGAAGGTGAAGAGGAGATGGGCTCTCCCACTCTAAGCGCCATCTTGGAACAGAATAAGGATGCTTTAGAAGCTGATCTCTACGTCATCGCAGACTGCGGAAACTGGAAAGCTGGAACCCCGGCATTCACGACTTCTCTACGCGGGGTAGCTGATTGCATCGTCGAAGTGTCCACATTGGAACACGGCGTCCACTCTGGAGAATTTGGTGGAGTCGTTCCCGACGCCTTGACCACCCTATGCCGTTTGCTCGCCACCTTGCACGATTCTGAAGGCAATGTGGCTGTTGAAGGTCTCATCGGCAAAGACGGACCAGACCTGGACTACAGCGAAGAGATTTTACGCTCAGAATCGAGCCTCTTACCTGGAGTTCAGCCCATCGGCTCAGGCCCTCTAGCTTCTCGCACCTGGTATAAACCGTCCATCTCAGTCATTGGCCTGGACACCACACCGGTGGCGACCTCATCCAATACCATCATTCCCTCGGCACGCGCCCGCATCTCTTTGCGAGTCGCTCCTGGAGATAATGCCGATCACGCCATGTCGTGTCTGCGTGCTCACCTCGAATCCCATATTGAGTGGGGAGCTTCCTTGTCGATCACCCATAGTGAATCGGCTGAGCCGTGCGTCGTCTCCTTTGAAGGGCAGTTAGCTGAGAAAGCCAATCGCGCCTGGGAAGAAGCTTTTTCTGCCACTCCCGTTCTGATTGGAACAGGAGGAACAATCGGTATGATCGCTGAATTCCAGAAGGCTTTCCCCAACGCCGATGTTTTATGTACCGCCGTTTCCGATCCAGATTGCCGTATGCACGGTATCGATGAGGGACTTTATCTACCTGATTGGAAGAAAGTCTGCCTAGCTGAAGCGTTGCTCATCAACGAATACGCTAAATAGGCATCTCCTGCTAGGTCTGCCGCTACTGGCGCTAGGCTAGTAGCGGTAGACCTGATCGCTGGAGAACCATGGCAAAGCACGAAAGACATGACCCGAGCTCACCTGCTCAGTCTCAGGTGAGCTCATCTATGCGTCCAGTGCGTTTGATCGATGTCGCTCAAGCGGCAGGCGTATCGCGCTCAACCGCCAGCCGGGCTCTCACCTCAGAACGCGGAACGACTGAAAAGACACGTAAAAAGGTTCGTCAGGTCGCCGATCGTCTCGGCTATATACGGGATCGTAGAGCAGCGAATCTTGCCGGAGGAAACGCCTGCGTTATCGGAATGATAGTTCGCGCTGATGCCTCTCCGTTCTATGGATCTATCATCCGATCCGTGCAAGATTATGTTGATAGCCATCACGCTGATCTGCTGATCGTCATCGGCTCAGCCGATCCTTCTCGTCAGCAAAGAGCCATCGATGTCCTCTTAGAGCAACGAGTGAATGGCATCGTCATAGCCTCTGGACGAGCCGATCATGACATTATCTCTAAGGCCGCTTCTAAGATACCGATCAGCACTATCGGTATCGATAGCGTTTTCACCGGCGCTGACAGCGTGGCGATACGTGCCGATTCTGAAGCGCAACTTGTCGATCACGTGCTCTCATACGGACATCGCCATATCGGTGTAACCTACGCCCCTCGGGAGCACTCCTATACTCTATGGCTACGCGCCGAGCGCATCTGTCAAGCGATCAGATCACACCCCGATATAGAGGTGAGCATGATCCCTGTCGATCTGCACTATGACATTCCCGACCAACATGCTGTGCTGAATGCCGTCGATCAAGGAGCGAGTGTCATCATGACCGGTAGCGACACTCAAGCCTTACCCGTCATCGAATGTCTCTCGCGTCATCGCATATCGGTTCCCACGCAGGTCTCCGTCACAGGCTTCGACGGTATAGGCCCTATGGCTTCCGATATGGTCGGTCTGACCACCTGGCAACAGCCAGTCGATCAATTGGCGACGATGGCGGTCGATTTTCTTCTCGACCGCATCACCTCGCCGCACCTACCATCTAGAAGTGCACATGTTCAAGGACATTTAATCCCTGGACGTACTCTCAACAACCTTGTGTGATCCTGAGGTCAAAGAGAATCTTTCGATCACCTCAAAAGTGAATCCACCCCAATCGCGATGTTGTGCAACAGTGACCAAGGCGAAGTCATCCATGACATGTTCCACAGGATCTGATGAGCCCAAAGCGTTTCTGATCTGCTCATTCTCCCCTTCCGAAATGCCATATCTCAACGTTGCATGAGCTCCAAAAGGAGGGGGCGGAAGAAATCCACAATGGCGAGCACATACTGCACGTATATCGTCTAATAGACATTGCCATTGATCGGTGTGGTCAGCAATCGTTTCCACCGCATAGTCTTTTACGATCGGCGGACGAAAGGTGAGCGTCCATGGACGATGATCTCGAGCAACCCTATCTAAATCTGTGATGAGGCTCTCTTTATGTTCTTGGCTCAACCGAGAGAGGGGAAGAGGTAGCTGAGTGATGGTGGCGTGATAATAGGCACGCGGTTGCACTCCTAAACATGTGAGAGATGACAGATGAGAATCCAGATCGCTCATCACAGATGATAACGGCGTATCAGGACGGATGACGTGGTAGATATGCAATAGATCGGATATATCGTCCCATTGAGTTGACGGATGTCCGAAAAATCGTTTCACCACTCCACCTCACTGTGAAGAATCTGAGATCAGCCACAGATGGGACGGATCGATACGAGCCATGACAGAACTTCCTATCGGACGCGACATGTCATGTCCACTTGTTCGAGCGGTGATACTCTGCCCTAAAGCCCTAAGACGATAGCGCAAAGAATCACCGTGGAAGGTAACCGATTCAATCTCGGCTGGAATGGTGATCTTCCCGTCCGCAGGCTCGTCTGCCAATTCGATATCTTCTTGACGGCAGACAAGCAGTCCAGCTGATCGTGGAGACGATATCTCAGCTGAGCGTCGAATAGATATCTGCTCTCCACCGATAGGATTCGTCACGATGGCCGTCCCATCGGAATTGAGATTCACAATCTGCGTGGGAAGCAGATTGGCTGTTCCGAGAAATTCAGCTACAAAGCGATTCCGCGGACGTTGGTATACCTCACGTGGAGAGCCCACCTGTTCGACGACTCCTTCAGACATCACCACAATGACATCAGACATCGTCATCGCCTCATCTTGATCGTGTGTCACGAAGATTGACGTAATAGAAAATTCCTGTTGAATTCTGCGGATCTCATAGCGCATATCTTCACGTAGGCGAGCGTCTAAATTGGAAAGAGGCTCATCGAAGAGTAAAACCTTAGGCTCCATGACCAGAGCACGCGCTAAAGCCACCCTTTGCTGTTGTCCTCCAGAAAGCTCGTGGGGGGATCGTGAAGCGTATTGCTCAATGTGCATAGCTTCCATCACCGCAGCTATTCTCGAGGCGATCTGCGCCCTATTCACTTTCTTCTCTTTGAGGCCGAAAGCGATATTGTCCTTCACACTCAGATGGGGAAAGAGAGCATAGGACTGAAATACCATCGACATGGGTCTCATATGAGCCGGAAGATCGACAATATTCTCTCCATCTATCAGGATTTGTCCATCCGTAGGTTTTTCAAAACCTGCGATCATGCGCAATGTCGTTGTTTTCCCACAACCGGACGGACCGAGCAAGGTGACGAAATCTCCAGGGGCTATGGTCAGATTCATCGTCTTGACAGCCTGCACTTGTCGAGAACGGCTTTGATAGATCTTGGTGATATCGCGCAGTTCAAGACCTGCCGCCAGATTCTGTCGATTCATGATGACTTCCTTTCCTCTCCTGTGTGGGAGGTGAAACGCCTTGTCGCCATATTCGCCACTACAGAGGTAACTCCTAAGACGATCAGGACGCAGACGATGAGTAAAGAACAATAGGCGAAAGCATTTCCCAAACGTCCAGCATCGACCTCATCGAGAATCTGTGCCGTCATGACTTTTGTTTGGGGAGTGACGATAAAGACAACTGCCGTGATAGTCGTCATCGACTTGGTAATCCCGAATGTCAAACCACTCAATAGAGAAGGAGTCAGCAAAGGCAGCGTAATTTTTGAAAGCACAGACGCCCGTCCAGCTCCCAATGAGGTCGCGGCTTCTTCCAGCTGAGGATTGATCTGCCGTAGCGCAGCGATATTTCCCTGCTGAGCGGTCGGATTGGCTCGTGCGATAAAGACCATGACGATTGCAATAGCTCCCGCACCTATCGCTCCTCCCCCAGCCAGTGGAGGAAGAATTTCGATTCCGAATAGATAGGTAGGAACCGCATATGCTAAAGCGAACCCCAGACCGAGAACGGTACCCGGAATTGCTGTCCCCAGCATTCCGAAAAAGTCGAGATAAGGGCCGAGCTTTTTCAGATAGCGGACGACAAGCCATGCGATGAGCACACCGAGAAGTGTTGCAGTTGGAGCGGCGATGAACGTAAGTTTCATCGTTGTCGTAATGGCAGATGATCCCAATGTCCAGATGAAAGAGTAATGATCAAAAGTGAAGGTGTTGTTGATCCCTAACGTTTTGGTGAATCCTCCCATGATGATGGTGCAATAGATCAAAGCGATCAACCCATTCCATATCGTCATGATGGTAAGCATGGGAATTTTGACTATCCGATCTTCTACATAATTCGCACGTCCTGCCGGTTTACCAGTGACCGTGACGACCGATGTTCTCGACGCCCAATAGCGTTGAACGATGAAGATAACGATGGACGGAATCAACAAAGATATCGCGACACCTGCCGCCTTGGGGATATTCCCCTCTCCTGCGACTGCGAAATAGATATCGGAGGCTAGGACGCGATATCGTCCGCCCAAGACGAGAGGGTTTGCTAGATCTGCGAGGGATTCAACAAAGATAATTAAGAAAGACGAGAGCAAACTCGGTATGACCATCGGGATTGTCACCGTCCACAGAATTTTGGCTTGAGAACATCCTAGAGATTGAGCTGCCTCGTCATGGGATGGGTCAAGATTGACCATCATCGATTTGATATTCATATAAGCCACTGGGGCAAAAGTCATTGCCAAGACGAAAACCAAGCCATGTAATCCATAAATATCGACATTGAGTCCGAGGAGAGAGTGCGTGATAATCCCTCTCTTCCCAAAAAGAATGATGACGGCGGTGGCAACAGCGAATGGAGGGGAAATAACGGGTAGCAAAGTCAGCCAATGCAAAATTTTCTTCCCAGGAAAATTCAGCTTGACCTGACAATAGGCGTTGATAAATCCGATGAATGTTCCCACAGAAGCTGCCAACAACCCGAGGAGAATGGAATTGAAAAAGGCATGATCTGCTCCAACAAAGGTGCCGAGAAAAGCATCAATTCCCGATGAAGTCATGCCATGAGTCACTATTTTGGCTGTCGGGAGCCCCACGAGAAATATCAATGCGAGGACGACAATAACTCCGATGACGAAGACGAATGGATCTATTCGATGCGGCGTCTTAGGCAAATGAGGAGCAAGACGCCGCTCATGACGACGGGGACACATATATCGTCTACTTCGCTTCGTCGCTAGAGGCGATCTGTGATGTGAATACCTCTAGGAATGAATCGCGTTCCTCGGCTGCTTTCGCCACATCCCATTCGACTTTCACAATGTCTTTCTGGGGAGGAACGTTGTCGCCAAGAGTTGCTTCTTGGAGAGTGGGAACCGCATAGGAGGGGATATCTCCATAGAGATTCTGAGCTTCTACGCTCAGCACATAGTCCATAAATTTCTCTGCAGCTTCCCTATTCTTGGCTCCTTTCAAGACGGAGACTGCTCCCACTTCATAACCCGTTCCTTCTACAGGATATGAATATTTCAATGAATCGAATCCCTCTTGTTGAGCTTTCGCGCAATCGGAATCCAATGCGATTCCCACTGCGATTTCACTGCGTCCAGCCATGAGGGTGGAGGTGGCTGACGATTTGGAATATTGCAAGATATTGCTATCGAGTTTCTTCAAATAGTCAATTGCTTGGTCTCGATCTGCACCATATACCTGTTCAACTGTATAGAGCACCATATACCCCACTCCTGCAGTTGCCGGATGGGACATGACGATTTTGCCTTTAAGCTCGGGAGCTAAAAGATCTTTCCACGAATGTGGTGGCTCAATACCTAGGGATTTGATTTCGTCTTCGTTATAACAAAATGAAATCGAGTCGGTATAGAAACCCGACCAGATTCCTTGATCGTCGTTATATTCAGAGGAAAGTTTTTCTGCATTGGGGGAGATATAGTTCTCAATCCACCCTTTTTGGGAGGCAATGAGATGGTTCTCAGCTTGTCCACCAGCCCAAACATCGAATTCCCCTTGAGTCGCTTGTAGACGAGCAAGAACTTCTCCAGCGCCAAGACGGACATAGGTGGTCGGGATTCCACTCATTTTTTGGAATTCTTGAGTGATCTTTTGACAGAAGTCTTCCTGCTGAGAGCAGGCGACGGTAAGTTGGCCAGACGTGACATCTTTACTCCCTTGAGGCGCTGAACACGATGCCAAAAGGGTGACCGATAACGCTAATGCTGCAACGCTGAGTGTGCTTCTTTGCATGATGATCCTCTCTGAACGCCCGACTCTGGACGGCGTGGGAACGTTCCCACATTCTCACCTTAACTAGAGCGGATACAAAGAGTCAAAATACCTAGAGATCGAGAAACTATAAGATATTGAGAAATGGAGATGTTTCAAGGTGCGCAGGTTAAGTAGATAAATATGGGAACGCTCCCATGCTAGAGGGAAAGGACTGGGGGATTCCTCCCCCAGCCATAGAAATTAGCGAGAGATCTTCACTCCCCAGGAGCGATCTGTCGGATCAGCATCGTATTCGATCGCTACTTTCCAAGATCCAGCCGTCATGGTCTGGTCATTGTGCATCGCATTCTCACGAATCCAGGCAGAGATCTCATCCCATGAATGCCCATCGAAATCGCGCCGAGAAAGACCATTTCCCAAATCTTCAATTCCTTGAGATATATATGCTGAAAAATCGCTATTTTGGCGACGCTCTTTCACTTCGTAGTCGACAGAATCTGCATCGATATCAACCCGATAGGAAATTCCCTCACGATCCTTATAACATTTTTCGTCATGACATCCGTAATCCATAGACTGAAACGACTTCACTACTGACAAACGGTCAATTCCCACTTCGGCACTGGCAGAGCCATCCGCAGACGACACCTCTAAAGAAGAACTGGGAGAAGCGGTAACAGTCACCGTCTCCTGAGAGGTAGGAAGCTGATTTCCACACCCTCCAAGAGCGCAGAGGAAAACGATAGACAACGCACTCGTCATAATTTTCTTCATCCTATAAGGCTATCTCCAGCCAAGATAATTTTTCTCCATTTCCCTGTGAGCGAAAATTAATCGATAGAATAGGTATCGAAGAATGAAAACTATCTCTTCTGAGCGCTATTCACAACATACCGTCCAAGATGAATAGTTCAGCACTCCTAAGCTCAGAATATAGCCGCCGTCATTCCTTTGAAGTTTCAAATATCTCTATAGTCACATGGGTAAACAGTAAACATTGAGCGTATTACATAGCAGTAGACTCTCTCTTTCTCAGGGGCAAGGAGTCTAGCAAAGATACTTCATCTCGCATCGACTCCCTAGGCAATAAGAACGACAGTTTGCAGATGAGGATCTCTAGGCTTTCAGCACTTCCCTTCATTCTAGGAGGCAAAGAAAACACTCCGTGACCATCGCGTCAACGATAGATCACGGAGCCTTCTAACCTCATAGCTTCAGAGTTTAGGCATGAGTTCTCCGTCTTATGAGAGAGGAGGAGAAAATCACAGCCATGACCAATGGAGCCATATGCAGAACGGGAAGGAAGGGTTCTCCACGACTTCCCGTCACTGGCAAAGCCACAGGACGCGGATTCATCGGTGGGTTATAGCTGACAGTTACGTCATCGCTATCATCGACCGACTTACCATCAGGTGTCTTTCCATGGACGCTCACCTGATTGTCCACAGAGGCGTGAACAATATCTTCCGCTGTGACTGTATATGGTTGCTCAACCACGTAACGGTAATTCTCTCCTGGAGCAAGAGAGCGATCCAATGTGATATCCAACCCCAGCTTCTGGTCTACGATACGGATATCGCTCAATGTCACCGTTCCGCTGTTATGGATATCGAAGGCGTAGCGGATCAAATCCCCCACCTTTTGGAATTGGCCATCTAAAAATAATTACCCAAACAAAATAAAAAGATCAAATTCTTAACGCTTAACAATTCATCCAATAAGAGAATTCTCAAAATGGATTAAAATTTTTTAACACAATAAGAGGTATGATGAATAAATGTATCCATTTCAATTCGCTAACGTCTTTATATTAAAGGCTACTATTCTTTTTCAAGAGAAATCTTTATATCATCGCTATCAACCCATTGCTATACTCCCCTCATAAGAGATAAGAGAAAGGGTTCCGATGTCGCAATCAGCAGAGAAAAAATGCCCCATACCCTATAGCCACGAGATTCATAAGATGGCGAAGGATCATCCGCGCGCCGCATGCGCTATCACCAGCGGACTTTCCGCTCTGATCTACTATGCTCTTCCCGATATGCGCTGCCGCTTTGGCTCTATCTTTTTGAGAACAGCTACCCTGGTAGCTACCGGCGCCACCTACGCCCATATTTCTTCATCTCTAGATGATCGCGATGAGCAGATCACCGTCCATGATGAAAACTGTTGCGCTGAATTAAACGATACGGACGATACGTCCGACCATGACGATCAAAGCTGCTGTGATGATCTTCCCGAAATCAACCTGAATACCCCCGCCATCATCGGAGCTATCGCTCTATCTGCCGCAGCCCTTGCCGGTACCTATTTCATCGAGCGGTCTATCTATCGCAGAGGAGAACGCCGAAAAGCTCAAGGCGTCCGCTTCGCTCACACCAGACAAGCCCTTCCTCTCGCAGCTCTTAGCGCGGTGGCAAGCTATCTAGTTGACGCAACGAATATCGCGATCGATATCGAGCGCATTCCGAACGATTCATAGCCCAGAGGCGATCGTCACTCATCATCGCTGGTCACACGAGCGATGTGGAGGGTCAAATAGGCGATCTCATCGCTGGTCAATTGCGATCCCAATCTGAGCTCGACGATCGCCGCCACTTTCTGAGCGCAGCTAAGGGCATCTGGATACGCCAGCCGTATCGCTTCGCCCACCTCTGAGCATTGCTCCACAATCTGCTTATTGCAATGTAAGCGCACAAAGAGATAACGCAGATGGGTAATCAAACGGGCGACATTGACCGAAGTTGAATCCATATCGCGTCCATACGATTGTCCGATGACAGTCAGCATCTGTTGAATAATGCCAGTCATCGTATAGGTATTGGATAGATCCCCTGTATTAAATCCAGCATTGACCAGATGAAGGGTGATCGCCACCGCTTCACTCGGTGGCAAAATATCGGCTAGGCGAGCGTTAATACAATTCAATAAAGTGACAGCAGATCGATATTCGTCTGCATAGAGATATTCCACTTCAGCTCTCAGCGGATATTCCACGTGCTGACCGAGCTTAGCTCGTCTGGATGCCAATGTGATGTGATCGGCTAGAGCTATCACCAAGGTGGTTCGAGAAGCCAACGAGGTATCGATCCCCGCCTCGGCGAGAGCATCGGACACGATCTGAATCTGTTCAGGTGGTATCGCCGCCACCAACTCAGCCATGTGATCGGGATCTCGTCCATCGGCAGGGGCAAAGACTTTGACGATCTTTTCAGGATCTACCTTCTGCCCTGGACGAGCCTGAAAACCGATCCCTCGACCGGTGAGGATGCGCTCGCTCCCCTCCCGACCTTTCTGCGGACGGACGAGAACGACATTGTTATTGATGACTCGCAAGATCTCATAGCTACTCGAAGCGCCACCGACCCCGGCACATCTCATAGGACGCAACCGGGGTCGATCGGACATCATAGATACTCCTGATAGCTCTTAACGGGTAACGTCAATCGCCACATCTCCCGCATGTACTGGTTGAGCAGTAACGGGACTGACAGAAGCGAGCGTATCAGTATTGACAACAGTCATGACAGTGATCGGAGAGAATCCTTCAGAACGCACCTTGTCAAAATCGACGGTAATCATCGATTCTCCCTGGACAACGCGCTGACCTTGAGTTACGTGAACCTCGAATCCATCTCCACCCATCTTGACCGTATCGATACCAACATGGACGAGAACTTCAACGGAATCATCTGTCGTGATTCCAAAAGCGTGACCGGTCTCAGCGACCGTTTGAACGATGCCCGATACAGGAGCGACAATCTGGGAGCTGGATGGGACAATCCCCACACCTTCTCCGAGAGCTCGAGAGGAGAAAACGGGATCGGGAACCTCATCTAAACTGATCAATTCCCCGTCCACAGGAGCCTTGATCACCTCAGTATCACCGGAGGAAATAGCATTCTCAGCCGCCTCACGCTGAACCTTGAGCTGAGCGCGTTCTTCCTTCGTCATATAGTCCGAGAAGACGACCAAGACCATCGCCACAACGAAAGCCACCGCGACAGCAATTCCATAGACCCACATGGGATTGAAAACGGGAATTGTCAGCAAAGAGGTGAAAACGAATGCGCTTGTCTTCACGCCATGGAAAGGAGCCGAGAGGATAGCGATCGTCAAACCGCCTGCGAAACAGCCGATGAGCATACGCGGATAGATGCGCTTGAAACGCAGATGGATACCGTAGAGGGAAGGCTCAGAAATACCGCCGAGCAAACCGGCGGCAAGAGCACCCATAGCGGTTTGACGCATCTGAGTTTCCTTATGACGAATCGACAAGACGAGCACACCGGCGGTCGCACCGAAACAGGCGAAATTCCATGCACCCATCGGGCCTTGGATGAAGTCATATCCCAAGGTCTGAATATTGATCAGCATCAAAGCGTTCAATGGCCAGTGCAGACCAAGCGGAACCAAGAAGGGATAGAGCATCGGGATGAGAATGGCGAAGACGAAGGGGGCATTCGTATTCATCCAGGCAAGTCCGGTACCGATACCCGAACCGAGCCATACACCGAGAGGACCGATAAGGAAAGCGGTCAATGGGATCATGACAGCCAAGGAGATGAAGGGGACGAAAACCATCTGCAAATTGGCGGGGAATACCTTTTGCAATCCCTTATAGAGCGGAGCAAGAACCGCAACCATCATGAGGGGGACGAAAACCTGACCTCCATAATCACTTAACTGCATGGGAATTCCGAAGATATGAGCGACACATGCCTGGGTTCCCAAAGTCTCATTGGTGGTGCAGATGGTATCCAAGAAACGCTCTGGATTCGACAGACTGATAAATTCTGGCGTCATGAGGGCAGCCATGATCGATCCGCCTACCCACGGATCGACATTGAGCTTCTTCGCAGCGTTATAGGCAACCATGATCGGCAAGAAGTAGAAGACAGAACGCCACATTGCGTCCACGAAGATCCATGAAGCGCTCTTATCCGTAGCACGGAAGTCCACCACACCCAAAGCATCAAGGACAGCTGCGAAGGCGATCACCAACGATGCGCCAAGCAAAACACCGAGAATCGGACGGAAGGAATCCGATAGATATTCAAAGAAAGCATCCATCCACGGATGTTTACCACGCACTTTCGCACGCTCGGCATCTTTCACATCACTATCCGATTTGGCATGCGAAGCCAGATCTTTCATCTCGGGAAGATTCATGATTTCGGTGTAATTGGCAGCAACTGCTCCGCCCATGATGATCTGGAGGCGATCTCCGCTTTGATCGACGACACCGAGGACAGCCGGGATGGCGTCCAGAGCATCCTTATCGACTTTGGAGGCGTCAACCAGTTCAAAACGCAGACGGGTGGCGCAGTGTGTGAGGGATTTGATATTCCCGACACCGCCAACATGGGTGATGATCCCTTGAGCGGTGGACGTTGTCTGAGACGTCATCGTCATTCCTTCTGTCGTGTTCCAGGCATGAAAAAAGACCCGAGATACACCCATAGCGGTGACCTCAGGTCTTGCCTCGAACGAGTAACAATCCTGTTAACTGGCGTCGAGACTATCAGGCTTAGATCTCAAGAGCAAAATCGGATATTTGCCTCCCATAGTCCGTCGACACGCTCACTACCATCACCATTTCATCGGCAATGAGCGCCTCGATAGATTCCTTATATGAGGCAGAACGCTCATCCGCACCATCGATGCAGGATAGATGAAAAGCTGTTATTTCTTCTGTCCACTAGGAGCATTAAAGCGAAATTCCACAACATCGCCAGGTCTCATGACGTAGTCTTTTCCTTCAAGACGCACCTTGCCCGCCTCACGACATTCCTTCAAAGACCCCAGGTGAATCAGATCGTCATAATCGACAATCTCTGCCTTGATAAAACCTTTCTGGAAATCGGTATGAATCACCCCGGCAGCTTCTGGAGCGGTGAACCCCTGCTTGATCGTCCACGCTCTCACCTCTTTTTCTCCAGCGGTCAAGAAGCTTTGCAATCCCAACGTGTGGTAGCCCACACGCGCCAACTGGTGAAGCCCAGGCTCCTCCACACCCGCATCTGCAAGGAATTCAGCGGCTTCTACTTCATCCATCTCGATCAATTCGGATTCAAATTTGGCATCTAAAAAGACCGCCTCCGCTGGAGCGACGATCTGGGAGAGCCGATCTTTCAACTCCTGATCGGCTAGCTGCTCTTGATCCAGATTGAACACGTAGATATAGGGCTTAGCTGTGAGCAAGAAAAGATCGCGCAAAGGTTCGGTATCCAATCCAGCCTGATAGATACCTTGTCCGGAGTCGAGAACCTCTCTGGCTTCCAACCATGCTTCATAGATAGGACGCATCTCCTTTTTGAGACGCGCCTCCTTTTCCATACGAGGCAAAGCCTTCTCAAGGGTTTGCAGATCCGCCAAAATCAACTCCGTGCGGATAGTGTCGATATCGGAAGAGGGATCAACCTTTCCGTCCACATGGGTGACATCTTCATCGACAAAAACGCGAGTTACCTGACAGATAGCGTCCGCTTCACGAATATTGGCTAAGAAAGCATTTCCCATACCCTCCCCTTGCGAGGCGCCACGCACGATACCGGCAATATCGACAAAACTGACCGTAGCCGGCACGATGCGATCGGTATGGTACATCTCAGCGAGGACGGCGAGACGCCCGTCGGGGACTCCGACGATACCGACATTGGGTTCGATCGTCGCGAAAGGATAGTTCGCAGCAAGGACATCATTGCGTGTCAAAGCGTTGAATAGCGTGGACTTGCCCGCATTGGGTAGACCGACAATTCCGATAGTGAGAGCCACGGGAGAAATACCTACCTTCTACGTCCAGCGTCCTTCAAGAAAAGATGAAACCATCGCGGTGAAATCGTAGCAATCTTTCCATGCGCATACCTCGCGCACCGAATGCATTGACAAGATCGGGATACCTGCATCCACATTGCGTATGCCTAGACGAGTGGCAACCAAAGAGCCGATGGTCGAACCCCCAGGGATATTGCCATGATTGACAAATACCTGATCGTTTACCCCAGCCTTTCGACACGCTGAAAGGAATTCTGCTGTCCCCACTGCATCTGTGGCATAGCGCATCGCCGCACTCCATTTCACAGTAGGACCGTGAGCGATCTGTGGAAAGACATGAGGATCGTAGTGAGCCGCCCTCATCGGATGATGGGCATGTGTGACATCGGCGGATAGACATATCGAACGTGCGCAGAAAGCCTCATAATCATCCGCCGAATAGCCATGATGAGCAGTGATGCGCTTCAAGATGGATTCCAATAACGTACCGCATGCCCCAGAGATAGTTCCCGAGCCGATCTCTTCGTGCTCAAAAACGACAAAAATCTGCAGATCCTCACTCACCTCAGCCTGTTCGCACGCGCGTAAACCGCAATAGACACTGAGCAGATTGTCCATCCGCGATGAGGCGAGCAATTCTCGATCACACCCCAGACGTTGAGCTTTTTCTGCCGAGACGAAATAGAGATCGGAGGCGACGATATCCTCTGCTTCACATCCACAAGCTGAAGCGATATATCGATTGAGATCGATTCCTTCCAACCCGATAATGGGCATGAGATCTCGCTGACGATCGAGACAGAGCTGATCGCTTTGTCCACGGTCAAGATGGATGGCCAACGATGAGATTCGAGCGCAAGGATCGGTCTCAACAAGGCGAATAGATCCATCTGAACACACCAGACGTCCAGCGATTTTCAGGTCGCGGTCAAACCAGGTATGTAGCAAAGCTCCGCCATATACTTCAATATCTGCCAGGGTGAAACCAGAAGCCTCAAACGATCCTCTCGGCTTCATCTTCATCGCGGGAGAATCACTATGAGCTCCATAAATGCGTGCTTGACTGCGTAAGCTCAACTGGTCGGGCGCGATCCAACAGATGATCGCCCCATCCCGTCGCACCATGCCACGTCTGGGAATCTCCTTCCAACCTACGCGCTCGTCCACTTCGACAAATCCGCACCTTTCCAAACGGCTCGCCACCAAAGAAGAGGCGTGATAGGCGGTAGGTGAGGAATCGAGAAAATCGATCAGATCATCACAGAATTCATCGCGAGACATATCTTTAGCCTAGCGGGAGTGCGACCTAGATGATCTGATCGGAATGAATTGTGTTTTTCTCCATCATTTCTGCCTGGCGACTCTCTAGAAAAACGAGAGGTTAGGGCAATCTAGAGATATGGATTCATCTGCCCTCGTTATGCTTTGTTCACTGATCTGCATCCTGATCGGAATTGCTCTTGGCTATATTCTTGCCTCCAAGATGCGCTCATCGAACAAGGCAGCAGAGGACTATCGTCAACGCGACCAGATCTTACAATTGAATTCAGAACTTGCTAGCGCACGCAGCGATGCCGCTCAATTACGCGCCGATCTCGCCCAGCATAAAAACGAGGTCACCCAGAAAGAATTGGACGCTTCGCGCGTCTCAGAGCAGATCGCTCAAGCTCGTCTTGGCGAACAAGAAGCCCACGCAGCTCGCAGTGAAGCCGAAGCTCGTCTAGCGGCAATGGAAGCTCAACGCGATGCAGCTATACAAAGAGCGCAACAGCTAGCTGAGGATCGCAAGGAACTGGTTCTACAATTCAAAAATCTTTCCCACGAGGCTTTGAGCGCACAAAATAAACAGGCAGAAGCGAGTGCAGAACAGCGTCTCAACGCCACCAGAGAGCTGATGAATCCCGTCCAGATCTCTCTTCAACAGCTCAATGAACGCATCACTGAGGTAGAAAAAGAGCGTTCCATGATGACCGCCTCCCTCAAAGAGCAGGTCAAGACGGTGGTCGATACGGGAGAAAATCTGCGCCGCGAGACGAACGCTTTGGCTCAGGCTTTGCGTAAACCTCATGTCCGTGGACGATGGGGCGAGTTGCAACTCAAACGTGTAGCAGAGATCTCCGGGATGGTCGAATATTGCGACTTCTATGAGCAGACCACCACCGATACCGCAGAGCAGCGTATCCGTCCAGATATGAAAGTGATGATCGGTTCAGGAAAATTCGTCTACGTTGATTCCAAAGTCCCCTTAGCCGCCTTCTTGGAAGCCGCTGAAAGCGACGATGAGCGCATACGGGACGAAAAATTCTCCCTCTTTGCCGATCATGTAAAAAATCACATCGACCAGCTCTCATCTAAACGCTACTGGACAGCCGACATCGGTTCACCAGAATTCGTTGTCTTATTCATCCCCAGCGAAGCTCTCGCCGCAGAGGCATTGAGCCAACGTCCCGATCTGAATGAATACGCAGCTACCAAGAACATCATCGTCGCCACACCGACGACTCTGATCGCTCTTTTACGTTCGGTCGCCTACGGGTGGAGACAAGCCCGTCTCGCCGAATCTGCCGCCGATGTCTACTCTTTGGCTCGCGAACTCTATGAGCGGATGAGCAAGATGGGAGATCATTTCAATAAATTGGGGCGTTCCCTCCAGTCCAGCGTGAGCGCCTATAACCAAACCTTGGGCTCCTTGGAAGGACGAGTGATGGTCTCAGCTCGTAAACTTCGCGATCTCAAAGTGAGCGACCAGGAGTTGAAAGCCCTCAAAGGTGTGGACGAAGCTACCCGCCCTATTGCCGCACCCGAACTACTCGCCAGCGCCATATCCCCAGACAGCGATGAAATCATCGATTCCGATCAGCCTAAACTGGAATTATGAGCGCAGAAAATTCGCAGCCTGTCAGCAAACGTCTTGTCGTTTCCGCACCGCGCGGATATTGCGCCGGAGTCGATCGCGCGGTTGTCGCTGTCGAAAAGGCGTTGGAACAATTCGGTTCCCCCGTCTATGTGCGCAAACAGATCGTCCACAATAAGCACGTGGTGGAATCTCTCCAGGCGAAAGGAGCTATTTTCGTCGATGAACTCGACGAGGTTCCCGCTGGACAATTGGTGATTTTCTCCGCTCACGGAGTTTCCCCTATCGTGCGAGCAGAAGCTGAGCAGCGAGGTCTGCGCACCATCGACGCCACCTGTCCGTTGGTGACCAAAGTTCACCGTGAAGCCCAGCGTTTCGCCAAGGACGGGCTACCGATCTTACTCATCGGACATGCCGGCCACGAAGAGGTAGAAGGCACCTCTGGCGAAGCTCCCGATCACATCACATTGGTGCAGCATCCCGACGATGTTGATGAACTCACTTTGGATTCAGATCAGCCGGTCGCCTGGCTTTCGCAGACGACATTGAGTGTTGACGAAACAGCTCAGACGGTACAACGTCTTCGGGAACGTTTTCCTCAATTGATCGATCCTCCATCAGACGATATCTGCTATGCCACCCAGAATCGTCAAGACGCTATCAAGCAGATCGCCTCTCATTCCGATCTGGTGATCGTGGTCGGCTCGCGTAATTCTTCTAACTCGGTACGCCTCGTTGAAGTCGCTCTCAATGCGGGGGCGAACAAGGCCTATCGTGTGGATGACGCCAGCGAGATCGACCCATCCTGGCTAGAAGGAGTCAATTCTATCGGCGTCACTTCGGGGGCTTCGGTACCTGAACATCTCGTCCAAGGCGTTGTCGATACATTGGTCTCTTACGGTTTCCCTCCAGCGGTAGAGGAAAAAATCGTAGACGAAAAACTCAGCTTCGCACTTCCATCCCAATTACGCTCTCACGATCACCGTCAGAGGCGGCGTTGATGGCATCGTGCGACGAACCGATCGATTTAGCTCAGATTATCACTCAGACGAAACAGTGGATTGAACGATGCGGTTGGGTATGGGTAGAAGCCCAAATTATCGAGTTAACAAGGCGTAATGCTCGTATTCAATTCCTCACATTGAGAGATCTTCACTGTGAGATCTCAGCGAGAATCACCTGCACTCAGCAGGTACTTGACGCCGCTGGCCCACTCAGTCAGGGGACGACGGTAAGCGCCCATATCCGTCCGCGCCTGTGGACGAAAACCTCCCAATTGACCTTTGAATGCTCACAGATCGTCATTCGTGGCGAAGGTCGTCTGCTTGCCCAATTGGAGGAGTTGAAACGCTCTCTTTACGCTGAAGGACTATTCGATCCGAGACGTAAACGTCCGCTTCCTTTCCTTCCCACAGCGATCGGACTCATCACAGGAGCCGGCAGCGCAGCCGAGCGCGATGTCATCACCAATATCAAGAATCGTTGGGCTCAAGCTGATATCCGCACACATCACGCTCTCGTTCAAGGCCCCTCAGCAGTAGACGATATCATCGCCGCCCTCGATAGCTTAGAGAATGATTGCGATATCGATGTCATCATCATCGCTCGAGGAGGTGGGTCATTAGAAGATCTCCTTCCTTTCAGCGACGAACGTCTCGTCCGCCGGGTCAGCTCGGCTACAACTCCGATCATCTCGGCGATCGGCCATGAGCCTGATACGCCGATTTTAGATTTGGTTGCCGATATGAGAGCGTCTACGCCTACCGACGCCGCTAAAAGAGTCGTCCCCAATCGAGATGACGAATATCGACATATCGAGATAACGCTTTCACGCATACGTCAGGCGATCTCGGCGATCTGTTCAGCAGAAAGACGCCATCTATCTCAGATCACTTCCCGTCCTGCGATGGCCAATCCATCTGGAATGATCCGTATTCACTACGACTATCTTGGGCAGATGCGCACTCGTCTCAATCACGCAATCAACCGTCATCTTGACAAAGAACGCATGATTTTGGAGCGCAATCTCACCTCTTTGCGCACTCTAGCCCCGAAAGCTACCTTGGAACGCGGCTATGCCATCGTCGTGGACGATCAGGGGACCTCGATCACTTCTGTGCACGATGTGGAAGCCGGAGATCAAATAGAGATTTATCTCAGCGATGGAACGCTGATTGCCGAAGTCGATTATCAGGAGTGACCATGACCACACCACCCACCTATGAGCAGGCGAAAGAGGAATTGGAAGCCATCGTAGCTCGCCTGGAATCGCCTGGCACGAACCTGGCAGAAGCGATGAAATTGTGGGAGCGAGGAGAATACCTATCTCAGCTATGCAAAGGCTATCTCGATAAAGCTGAGGCGAATATTGAAGCAGCTCGCACCGGTGAATCCGCCGCGATAAAAACCCATAACTCTTAGAGGACAGCCAAGAGAATCGCTACCCAATGCAAGGTGGCTCCAAGGATTGTTCCCGTATGGAAAATCTCATGGAAACCAAACCATGTCGGACTCGGATTTGGCTTTTTCATGGCGTAGACGATAGCTCCCAGGGAGTAAAAAACGCCTCCAAGAATGATGAGGACGAGAACCGCCGCCCCTCCCTGCGATAGAAATTGCGGAAGCCATAGCAAAGCCACCCAACCCATGACCAGATAGAGAGCGACGTAGAGGACGCGTGGGGCTGAAAGCCATAAGGAGCGGAAGAGGACTTCACAGACAGCACATCCCCAGATCACGCTGAGCAAGATCACGCGAGAAGCTCCACCAAGAAGAGCGATCGTCAACGGGGTATAGGTTCCAGCGATAAAGATGGCGATATTGGAATGGTCGATGCGACGCAAGATGGCTTCTACCTTCTCAGTCCATTTACCGCGATGGTAAAGAGCAGAATTTCCGAAAAGGGCGATCCCTGTCAGCGTCCAAACCGCACATCCAGCTCGCACCGCCATATCGTCAGCGAGAATCAAGAGAACCAAACCACAGATGAGCACTACCGGAGTGTTGATGAGATGGAGCAATCCGCGCAGCTTTGGCTTTGCAGGAATCACGCGTTCAGCACGCACTCCAGCTTTCTCGTCCTGTTGGAGATTGTCAAGGGATAACGTCTCAGATCTCACAAAACCTACGGTAGCGTAAGTTTTGTTCTTCCTCAACAGATTATTTGCACCGATCATCTTTTCCACCATTGCTATGTCGCGTCTGGCGAGACGATAAGATATGTCGATTTTCCTCTGCCCTATAGTCTTGAACTATGCCTCGTTTCCCAACACGGCTGTGGACGGCTATGGTCGATCTTCTCCCCCGAGGAATTACCTCGGTGGCCTATCATGCCTACGAACGTCGTCTTAAGCGCACACTACGCCTGGGCGAATTACCTCAACACATCGCCGTTCTCGCAGACGGAAACCGCCGTTGGGCGCGAGCAAATGCCCCCCGACAACCCCTGGAAGTGGGATATAGAGCTGGGGCAGATAAGCTGATCGACTTTGTCCGATGGTGCGATGATATCGGCATCGATGTGGTCACCTTGTGGGTATTGTCCACCGACAATCTCCAACGATCCGCCAACGATGAATTGACTCCCCTTCTCGATGTCATCGTCGGCTTAGTTGAAGATCTCGCCGCGACGAAACGCTATCGGGTACGCACTGTTGGCGATTTGGACTTACTTCCCGACTTGACGGCTCAAGCCTTGCGCGCCGCCTGTGATGATGAGCCCTGTGACGGAATGACGGTCAATGTGGCTGTCAGCTATGGAGGACGTCACGAACTGCGCGATGCAGTGCGATCCTTATTGGCTGAACAAGCTAAACGTGGCAATACTTTGGAAAATCTAGCTAACACTCTCGAAATCGATCAGATCTCTCAGCATCTGTACACCAGCGGACAGCCCGATCCCGATCTCATCATTCGCACCTCAGGTGAACAGCGCCTCAGCGGCTTCCTCATGTGGCAATCTGCCCATAGCGAATTCTATTTCTGTGAAGCGCTATGGCCCGATTTTCGTCGTGTGGACTTCTATCGAGCCTTAAGATCCTATTCCCAACGGGAACGCCGTTTCGGTAAATAGATCATTCACCTACAGCGCGCGGCATGTCCTCAGTCTCATCCGCATAGATGCTGACGGGTAGACGCAATTCACTGCTGGCGACCGGAGCAGACAGATCGATCGTGCGCACGGAACGCGGCAGGAGGGGACGCGAGATATAGGTGGTGGGAGTGATGGGAATCGGATCCCATAAAGAAACCAACTGTTCGGTGAGCTGTTCGCTGATTTGAACCGAACGCTCCGTCTCATCCACCTCATTCGCCTTGAGATCTTCAATGACAAGAACCACCGTTGGCTCCTCATCGATACAGGCGACATGATCGATCCGTCGTCTCGCAGAACGCTCAAAGGCCACAACACTGTAGCGACTCAGAAGAATCCAGCCCAAAGTCAAGAC
>JAEZYG010000005.1 GCA_023419175.1 Actinomycetes bacterium | reverse complement strand
GCTTTAATCGATACGATCCAAACAGGAAGGATGAGCTGAGATGTTCCAAGACTCGCCAACCTATATCATCGCCGCCTATCGAACCCCTATCGGAACTCAAAACGGTTGGCTTTCCGATTACGATGCCGCTGAGCTGGCAGCTCCTGTCTTGAAGAAACTCGCCACACACTGCCCTGACCCCACAGCATTGACTCACGTCATCATGGGCAATGTCCGAGGCCCTGGCGGCAATATTGCCCGTATCGCCTCCTTGAGCGCAGGCCTGGACGTCCCATCTATCACCGTTGACCGTCAATGCGGTTCCGGACTCGCCGCAATCGAGATCGGAGCCTATTGGGCTCACGCACGATCGGGATATGTCATCGCCGGAGGAAGTGAATCGGCATCATGTCAGCCCACCACCTTCCTAGCTGATAGGTCAATCGCGGACAACCCCTATGGACGCCTATATGAACGAGCTCCTTTCGCTCCTGACGGATGGCCTGATCCCGATATGGGAGAAGCAGCTGACCGCTTGAGCGAAATTCACCAGATCAGTCGGGAAAGACAAGATGCCTATGCCTCCCGCTCCCATCAACGAGCCATAGACGCGATCGACAAGGGATTATTCGCAGACGAGATCGTCCCCATCGGACAAATCACGCTCGACCAACGTCCCCGACGACGATTCACACCCGAACGCCTGGCTCGCTTTCGCCCGATCTTTCGCCCTTCGGGAACGGTGACAGCTGCAAATTCATGTGGGATCAATGACGGGGCAGCAGGGGTCTTAATCTGTGATGAGAGCTCGTGGGTTACGATGGGTCGCCCAAGCGCCTTGAAGATCAAGGCTCTTTCTTGCGCAACCTGCGATACCGATAGGCCTGGGTGGGGAATCGTACCCGCTGTTCGCGCGGTATTAGACGATGCATCTATCGCCATTGCCGATATCGACCTGATTGAATGTAACGAAGCCTTCGCTGGTCAGGTTTTAACGTGCCTTGACGCCTTGGGTATCGATGAGGAGCGATGTTGCTTAGAAGGTGGAGCTCTTGCTCTTGGACATCCATGGGGAGCATCGGGAGCTGTCTTGGTCACCAGACTATTTACCCAGATGGTTCGTCACGGTCGCGGACACTATGGCCTGGCAGCAATCGCTATCGGGGGAGGACAAGGGATGGCAATTCTTGTCGAAAAAACCTCTCATTCCTCTGCTGAGAAGGGAATTCCTCTCGCTTGACATAACTGCTGACATCGGCTCATCAATGCCAGGTCTGCTCCAACTGCATAGCGTTGATCGTCCACACCTGCCCGCTTCGCCTCGCGTCCCGTCTGGACAGATAAATACCAATAGGGACGTCGTATTCCCCTTCTCACCCCTACCTGACGGCGTTGGTAACTGCCACGCGTATCGACCTGATCAAATCGCCGAGCAGATTCCTTGATATCTTGTCCAGGCGCCAAGGTAAGAGAAGTCACCTGATCATAAGGAATACAGATCTCACTTCCCCGTCTGGGATGAATGGTCAACTCATCGCTGCCGAAATAGAGAATCGCTCCGGGCAGTGCCCGATATTCCAAATATCCGGAGATAAGAGCGAGAATGGTCACCACCAAACCGATAGCGATACTTCCCGGATTCGTCGCCCCCGTCATCACAGCGACGAGGAGAAAAAAGATGCCGACGATCATTCCTAAGACCACCCAGATATAGGCATTGACGAGTTGACGTGTGGTCGCGCTTAGATCGAGAACATCGTCCATATCTTCCAGTCTATATGGGTGGAGAGAGGAAAGCCCCCAGGTGATTCTGAGGGCTTCACATATTTAGCGTTCAATACGTCCTGCGATGAAATCTTCAACATTTCTACGAGCGGTATCATCATCTCGCTGCTCAGCTGGGGATTTCATGAAATAGCTGGAGGCCGATAGGAGAGGACCTGCAATCGAGCGATCTAAACCGATCTTGGCTGCACGGATCGCATCGATCACCACTCCAGCTGAGTTCGGGGAATCCCACACCTCGAGTTTGTATTCCAAACTGACTGGAATATCTCCGAAATTGCGTCCTTCCAAACGGACAAAGGCATATTTGCGATCTTCTAACCACGGCACATAGTCCGATGGGCCAACGTGGACGTTCTTCTCGTCCAATTCCTCGCTGATATTGCTGGTCACCGCCTGAGTCTTAGAGATCTTCTTCGATTCCAGACGGTTACGCTGCAACATATTCTTGAAATCCATATTGCCGCCGACGTTCAGCTGATATGTCCTGTCGAGGGCGATACCGCGATCTTCAAAGAGTTTCGCCAAGACCCGATGGGTGATCGTGGCGCCGATCTGAGACTTGATGTCATCTCCAACGATCGGCACACCAGCATCGACGAATTTTTGAGCCCACACTGGATCGGAGGCGATGAAGACTGGAAGGCAATTGACGAAGGCGCAACCAGCATCCAAAGCGCACTGGGCATAGTATTTATACGCCTCTTCAGAGCCGACGGGCAGATAGCTGACGAGGACGTCCACCTTGGCATCTTTCAACACCTGAACGACATCTACCGGCTCGGCATCGGATTCTTCGATGGTGGCTCGATAGTAATCTCCCAATCCATCCTTGGTCTGTCCACGTTGGACAATCACTCCAGTATCGGCAACATCGCAAATCTTGATCGTATTATTCTCGCTGGCAAAGATCGCTTCCGATAAATCCAGACCGACTTTGGCTGCATCCACATCGAAAGCGGCAACGAATTCGATATCTCGAATGTGATAGTCGCCGAATTGGACATGCATCAATCCCGGAACTTTATCCTCTGGCTTGGCATCGTGATAGTAGGTCACTCCTTGGACGAGGGTGGAAGCGCAGTTCCCCACTCCCGCAATCGCCACTCGAATCGAGCCCATTTTTTCTCCTTCTATCTGTTGATCGTCTGCCTAAAAATGTCGATTATCTTTCATAGGGATATTTGCCAGGCTACACGGATTTCTAAAACTCCTAGCCAGCAGAGATTTCAAGGGGTCCTCTGCGCATGCGTCCTTTGGCGATATATCCCGAAGACGCCACTGTGAAAACCCTCGGAGAGCGGGATTCTCTCATAGAGATATCCCTTACGATTTGAGCCAATTCCGCTATGCGCTGATTCGCCGCATCGAGTTGAGATTGAAGGGCAAGGATATGTCTGATCCCTTCCAGATTGACCCCTTCGTCTTGGCTGAGGCGTTGAATGAGACGCAGACGGCGCACATCATTCGGCGAATAACGCCTACCCCCTCCCTTTGTCCGTTGAGGGACTACCAATTCCATACGGTCATAGGTTCTCAATGTCTGCGGATGCATCTCTGCCAAAGCAGCCGCTACAGAAATGGAAAAGATCGCCGCATCCGGATCGATCATCGCCGGGAGAGAATTGCCGCTCATCATACCCCCAGATCAGCTCGCGGATTGGGCTCATCTGCGGCAGCAACATATGCCTTTAGAGCTTCTTGAGCTGAGTGATTGAGTTGAGTCGGTACTTGCACCTCAACTGTGACGAGTAAATCACCTCGTCCACTCTTCTTAGCAACGCCCCGTCCACGAACTCTCAAGGTACGTCCGCTTGGAGTCCCCGCAGGAATACGCACTGTCACAGGTGAAGAATTGAGAGTGGGCACTTGAACCTCAGCGCCCAAAGCCGCCTCTGCGAAGGTGATAGGCAATGTGATCGTCAGATGATCTCCACTGCGTCCAAAGATGGGATGAGGTTGAACATGGACGGTGACGAGAAGATCTCCAGCACGACCGCCGGCGATACCTGCTTGTCCTCGTCCACGGACACGGATTTTCTGTCCATCGGTTACACCAGCTGGGATGCGCACCTGGATAGTGCGCTGAGAACGAGAACGCCCACTGCCTTGACACTCGCCACAGGGATCGTCAACGATCAACCCTCGTCCACCACAATCTCGACACGGTTCACCGATACTGAATACATCGCTCATCGATGTCGCCTGCTGAATACCCGATCCCTGACAGGTAGGACATGCCCTAGTTGACGATCCAGGTTTTGCCCCTGTCCCATGACAAAGACCGCATGCTCGGTCGCTGGATAGGGGTACTGCAACGGTTGCCCCCTCCAAAGATTGTTCAAAAGTGATCGTTACCGAACCGCTGAGATCTGCCCCTGGACGGGAGGCTGTACGATGATTTCCCGCTCCAGAGAAGAGATTTCCGAAGATATCGGTGATCGAGCCTTCACGCCCCATCGTCCTCAAGAAATCTTCTGGAGACGATGCCCCTCGCTGGAATTTAAATCCCGGTCCAAATCCCCCAGCTCCTCCGAGAAGCGAACGGTGCTGATCGTATTCGCGTCTCTTTTGAGGATCGGAGAGGATATCGTGCGCTTCGCTGGCTTCCTTGAACCGCTGCTCCGCTGCTTTATCACCGGGATGTTGATCGGGGTGATTGTCGCGGGCGATCTTACGGAAGGCCTTCTTGATCTGTTCGGGTTTGGCATCTTTCGCCACCCCGAGGATCTTGTAATAGTCCTTCTCAAACCATTGTTGTGATCCCATAACGTCCTTCACCCCTGATCGTTATCGATGTGGGCAGCCCTCGAGCTGCCCACCGTATATCATTCGCTCTCGCCACCCTCATCAGATGACGGTTTCACTTCTCCTGAAGGAACGGCGACGATGACGCGCGCTGGGCGCACCACCTGATCGTTGAGACGATATCCCACCTGCAAAATTTGCAGAAGACTCATCTCCCCTTCTCCTTCGACAGGCTGTTGCATCAACGCTTCATGGAATTGGGGATCGAATTCCTCCCCCACCTCACCGAAGCGCTCAAATCCATAGCCCTTCGCCACCTTTGTCAACTCATCTGCGGTGAGCTTGAACCCTCCGTCTAGATCGCCTTGAAGATCGGCAGCCACGATTGAGTCAAAGACGGGAACAAGATCGCGTATGACCTGCTCGATTCCGAGCTGACGAGCCATTGCGCGGTCTCGATCAACCCTCTTCTTATAGTTGATATATTCAGCCTGAACTCGTTGGAGATCCTCTGTACGCTCAGCGAGAAGGGATTCCAACTCTTCGATGCGCTGAGCATCGCTGACCTCGATTTCATCCTCGAGGCCAGCTAGATCGCTCTCGCTTTCAGGCGCGTCAACCAATTCGTCGATTGCGTCGTCCAGCTCTTCGCTCATCTCATTCCTTCTTGTCGTCGTCATCTACGATCTCGGCATCGACGACATCATCTTCCGAAGCGGAAGCATTTTCGCCCTCGGAGGCGCTCTGATTGGCTTGAGCAGCCTGATAGATCGCCTGTCCCATAGCGGCAGCTTTCTGATTCAGATCGTCCATAGCGGACTTGACGACATCGTCGTTATCGGTTCCCTTCAAGGCTTCTTTCAAAGCATCGAGGGCTTCGACAACTGGAGTCTTGACATCTTCAGGAATGGTGTCTTTATTCTCGTCGAGCAATTTCTCGGTGCGGAAAGCCAAAGCATCGGCTTCATTACGCATATCCACACTTTCACGACGCTTGCGGTCAGCCTCAGCATTAGCTTCTGCTTCCTTGACCATACGATCGATCTCGTCTCGGTCGAGAGCTGAACCTCCGGTCACAGTCATCGACTGTTCCTTACCGGTAGCCATATCCTTTGCGTAGACGTGGACGATACCGTTCGCATCGATATCGAAGGTGACCTCAATCTGGGGAACACCGCGAGGAGCGGGCATGATGCCGGTCAACTCAAAATGTCCCAAAGATTTGTTATCACGTGCGAAATCGCGCTCACCTTGGAATACCTGGATCATCACCGACGGCTGATTGTCCTCAGCGGTGGTGAAGATATCCGAACGCTTCGTCGGAATCGTGGTATTGCGTTCGATAATGCGGGTCATCAAGCCGCCCTTGGTCTCGATACCGAGGCTCAGCGGGGTGACGTCCAGCAAAAGAACGTCCTTAACCTCACCTTTCAGCACACCCGCCTGAAGGGAAGCGCCGAGAGCCACGACCTCGTCTGGATTGACCGATTTATTCGGTTCTTTTCCTCCCGAAAGCTCGCGGACGAGTTCCTGGACAGCGGGCATACGTGTCGAGCCACCGACGAGAATGATCTGGTCGAGTTCGGACACGCTGGTCTTAGCATCGGCCAAAACGGCGTTGAACGGGGCACGGCAACGTTCCAGAAGATCCTGGGTGATGCGCTGGAATTCAGAGCGGGTCAAACGCTCTTCCAGATGGAGAGGTCCTTCAGCTCCCGCAGTGATATAGGGGAGGTTGATCTCGGTCTCTTGAGCCTGGCTCAATTCGATCTTGGCACGCTCTGCCGCTTCCTTCAGACGCTGACCAGCCATTTTATCCTTGGACAGATCTACGCCATTCTTATTCTTAAACTGAGTGACCAACCAATCGATGATGCGCTGGTCCCAATCGTCGCCACCGAGACGAGCATCGCCCTTGGAAGCCTTCACCTCGAATACGCCCTCCGAGATGTCGAGCAAGGAAACATCGAAAGTGCCGCCACCGAGGTCAAAGACGAGAACTGTCTGTTCCTGATCGGCTTTATCAAGACCATATGCCAAAGCGGCAGCAGTGGGCTCATTGATGATGCGATCAACGCTCAATCCAGCCACTTCACCGGCTTCTTTCGTCGCCTGGCGTTCGGCATCACCGAAATAGGCAGGGACGGTAATGACAGCATTGGTAACCGACTCGCCAAGATATGCTTCAGCGTCTCGCTTCAGCTTCTGCAAGACGGATGCACTGATCTGCTGCGGACGCAATTTCTTACCATCGATTTCGGTCGTCCAATCAGTACCCATGTGGCGCTTGACGGAACGGATGGTGCGCTCAGGGTTGGTGACAGCCTGACGCTTCGCCACTTCACCGACGAGAATCTCACCGTTCTTCGTATAGGCAACCACGGACGGAGTGGTACGAGCACCCTCCGCATTGGCGATCACCTTCGGCTCGCCACCTTCAAGGACGGCGATTACCGAGTTTGTAGTGCCGAGGTCAATACCTACTGCACGTGCCATTGCTATGCCTCCTCAATCTTCGCCTTGTGGGCGAAACCGTTTCTTGTCATGTCCATATGGACTCACTATCTTGAGCATATACCACTCAACCTAGAAGTTGAGTCCACCTGACTCAACCTTACCCATTCTCTTTTTATTCCCAATAGCAGAAATCTCTTTTCATCTTCAGTTCACATGAGGGGAAAGACTTTCGTCTACGGGATTTAAAATGGGGTGACATGGGACATGGCCATTCACATCTTCACCCCTCTCTGTCCTCCTCTGAGATCACCACACAGAGAGCTAAATGGATATTGATCGGCATCTTGACGGCTCTCTTCGTCGCCACCATGATCGGTATCTGGCGCATGTGGCCGAGCGAATCAGCTCTCAATCACCTGCGAGAACAAAGTGGCTTTGACGCTCCGTCTGTCACCTATGAAAAAGCCACCATTGAGACGATCTCGCCCACATGTCCTTCTCAAGGAATAACATCTGGTCAGCAAGGATCAATCTCATCCATTCAATTCACCTGTCAAAGCGTTGAGATCACGATTGAAAGCGGTGAAGATGCGGGCACCCGTCAGCAGATCAATGTCGTAGGCCCTCCGGCAAAAGCAGGCTTGCAGGTAGGTGACCACATCACGGTCATGCGCAATCCCATCGCTCATCAAGCCAGCAATCCACAATCCCCATCGGTCATCTACTCCCTCTCCGGTATCGATCGCGGACCGCTAGTGTTGGCAATGCTTGCTACCTTCGTCATCACCGTCATCGCCGTTGCTCGCTGGAAAGGTCTAAGAGCGCTGATCGGTTTGGGGCTATCCTTGGCAGTTCTCGTCTATTGGATGCTGCCCGCTTTAGCCACGGGGGAATCAGCGACCGTCGTCGGGATCGTGGCATCGATGGCGATCATGTTCGTTGTCATCTATATCGCTCATGGTTTCCATCTATGGTCAAGCGCAGCCTTGATGGGAACCTTTGTCGGTTTGGCAATCTCAACAGGTCTAGGAGCCTTAGCCGTCTTCTTCGGACGCTTGAGCGGGTATATCTCCGAAGAGGAGATGGGGCTCGCCGCTCGCGTACCCGATCTCGATTTTCGTCAGCTTCTTATCGCTGCCATGATCGTCGCCGGTTTGGGTGTACTCAACGATGTGACCATTACCCAAGCCTCCGCCGTATGGGAATTGCGCGCTGCCGGCCCCCATCTATCGCGTCGTAAGATCTTCACCTCAGCTATGCGTATTGGACGAGACCACATCGCCTCAACCATCTATACGATCATCTTCGCCTATGCTGGAGCAGCTCTTTCGACCTTACTTCTGCTTCTATTGTTCTACGATCGTCCGGTTTGGGATCTTCTCGGCACAGAACAATTTGGTGGGGAAGTTTTGCGCACGATAGCTAGCGCTACCGGCTTGGTGCTCTCCGTTCCGATCACTACTGCCATCTCCGCCATCCTGGTGAAGAAAGCAGAGCCGGCCATTGCCTCTCAAGCAGAAGAGACGGCGAGCGCTACAGCCTTAAAGAGAGTGAAAATTGACGATGACCGTTCTTTCGCCACGGACGAACCTCGTCTGTGGTGATATTGACTGTCATATAAACAAGGGGGAACGGTATTGCCGCTCCCCCTTCACATCTGCAGTGCAATCCTATGTCAGACTCAGAGTCTGCTTTACCTCATCACTGACAAGATCGAGAACTGCCTGGCGAGCACTGTGAGCGTCGGGAGCGCTGACAGCTGCCCTCGCCATGAGCCGACATTGTTCAAAGCTCGTGTGGCGCAGTGCATAGCGCACCTCAGGAACTGCCGCAGCGGACATCGACAAGCTCTTCATCCCCAGACCTGTCAAGACCAAAGCCATGAGGGGATCGGCAGCGGATTCTCCGCAGACTCCCACCGGATGCGAAGTGTCCAGACCCGCTTGTGCTGTGCGCTCAACCAATTGAAGAATGGCAGGTTGCCAGCGATCCAAAAGGTCTGATAAAGCTCCCAATTCGCGGTCGGATGCCATCGTATATTGAGCTAGATCGTTGGTGCCCATGGAGCAGAAGTCCACCTCATTCAAAATGGCTTCAGCGCATAGAGCGGCAGCTGGCACCTCGACCATGACGCCAACCTTTGAAATACCAGCCTTCCTTGCTCGCGCATAGAAATCAGCGGCTTCTGCAGGAGTGGAGATCATAGGCGCCATGACCCATGCTTCCGTCTCAGGACAATCCGAAATCGCTTGAGCGAGAGCCTCAAGCTGGTGATCGATGATCTCAGGAACCGTGCGGACAAGGCGATATGCTCGCACGCCGAGAGCCGGGTTAGCTTCAGCAGATAAATTCGCAAAGGCCAATGGCTTATCGGCTCCAGCGTCCAAGGTGCGGATAACCACCTTGCGTCCAGCAAAAGGTTTGAGAACTTTGCGATAGGCTTCCGCCTGCTCTGCGATAGAAGGTTCTATCTCTTGTCCAAGGAACATGAATTCGGTGCGGAAGAGCCCTACACCTTCCACAGCTTGAGCAGCGGTTTCCTCGGCGTCTGCAACCGTGCCGATATTGGCGAGAAGCTGAATGCGATGACCATCTGAGGTGGCAGCAAGCTCTCTATCTTCGAGCAATGCCGCTCGTTTGCGATTCTTATCGGCGATACGATCCTGCAGATCTTGAGCGGGTTCGATTACGACTTCACCGACAGCGCCATCGACTGCCACACTCACCCCTTCAGGGATGGTATCGGCTCGATCCACCTGGACGACACATGCGATACCGCGCTGACGAGCAATGATCGCCGTATGCGAGGTGGGTCCACCGATCTCGGTGACGATACCGACAACCTTGTCTAAATCCATAGACGAGGTATCGGCTGGGGTGAGTTCGCGCGCTACGATCACACTCGGCTGATCGAGGGTAGCGATACCTGGTTGCGGCACATTGAGAATACGGGCAACCGCTCGGTCTCGCACAGAGTTGAGATCGGAGACTCTCTCAGCCATATATCCACCCATGGCAGCGAGCATCTCGGTGAATTCACCGATCGCTTTCGTCACCGCATTTGCCGGTCCGTTGCCTTCCTGCATGATCTCGATAGCTCTGGACGCCAATTCCGGATCGGCCGCCATCTCTGAGGTCGCCTCCAGAACCTCAGATAGGGTGGCATCATCGCTGGCACGCGAAGCATCGAGAAGCTGCTGGGCGACTGCATTCAGGGCAGATCGAATGGATTGTGCAACCGTATCCATCTGGTCAGTTGCAGGAATCTTTTCGTCTGCAGGTGCTTGGACGGGAGGGGCATAGCGCACACTCAAACCGACGCCAGCGACCGTCCCGACACCGACACCGCGCAGAGTCGAACTCATCACTCGCTCTCCTCGAGAGCCTTGACCAAAGTATCGAGAGCCTCGTCTGCTCCTTCTCCTTGAGCTTCCAAGGTCACAACATCGCCTTGACGAACACCCAAAGAAAGAACCTTCAAAATCGAGGTCGCCGATACCGGCTCCTTGCCCTCCTTCGCGATGGTCACATCCAAGCCCGTGGCCTTAGCTGCCTGAACGAACAGGGACGCGGGACGGGCATGGAGTCCTTCGGATGCGCTTACAGTGACTTCACGTACGGACATCTTCGGCCTTTCTCTCACCAAATTGTGTCTATAAATGCGGTGGACGCATTCTCGTCCACCGATGACGATCAGGTAGTCTGTGCCCTCAGTTTACGACATATCGTCTTCTACTCAACAGAGAGTTCAGATCGTCTCATCCGTTAGTGACTAAGACTCACTTCTATGGTTTCTGGAATATTCTCCTCCGCCATATCAGTTGTAGGGAGTCTGCTTAAAAGAAAGACGCAAAGACCGACTTTCCCTTGAGCGAGCCTACAAGGCTTTCGATATCGTCAAAAAGGTGAAGCGATCAAAGCCACCATCGAGCCGTGACTGGCATTGAAAGGAGGGCATCTACTCTCCCCTAGTTTTAGGCTAAATAGATTGTTGAGATCGCTGCCAAGACGATCAGCGAAACGATATCGGGTATCCCTCGCAGACGTATCCACGTCGTGATGACGATAGCGATAAGGCAGATGGTCAAGGCGATATAGGGATTGCATCCCGCTTCGTAACACAGGGTGGACGAGACCGTCAGCATTGTCAAAGAAACGCTGATGAGAAGTCCACAGATAGCTGGTAAGAGGAATCGGCTGATCGCAATGATGATCGGATGTCCGTGGAAAAGCTCATAGGCTGCAACCATCGGCATCATAAGAGCACAGCAACTCGCTGCCGCTATGAGAAAAGCGGCGATTGCGCTGATCACAGCGATGATGACCCTATGGTCACCAGCTTGCATATATCCGATTCCGGCAGCGATTTTCAATAGAACAGGCCCAGGAGTGGCGTTAGCGATCGGTACGATCTGAGCATAGAAAGAATGTGGCTGGACGATATCTGTCGAAACGAAAAAAGCATCCGCCACACCGATATATGCCGCTCCCCCGCCGAAAGAGGATAGGGAAGAGGCGAGTAGCAATATTCCCACATGGAAACCGCGTCCAGGATTACATATCTCCAAGACAGCAATTCCAATGATGGTCACGACGATGAAAGCCATCATCGCCTTCAGCGGTGCAGACATAGCATCTCGTAAAAGAGGTCTACGAAAAGGAAGCGTATGATCGCGGATCAGCGAGAAGATAACGATAGCGATAAGGCATATCCCGATGACAACGATGGGATCGAAGGAGGGGATATTTACCTGTCCTACCCCGATGAGGCTAAACATCTGTCCGAGAGGGCGTCCACATGTCGCCAGAGCAGAGGCGGCAGTGATCAGCGGATATAGAGGGGAAGATCCACGCCGATGGATACGGATGATATAGCCATTCAACATGGCGATGACGACGATGCTGATTCCAACCGATGCGTGAGCGATCACCTGCTCCACTGACGAGCCGAGAAGATCTCGCACACAGATGATAGAGATCGTCAATATCAGTCCGGGAAAGCTAACCGCACACATCGCCAGGATCGCTGCTCGCCACCCTGCAATCGCCAATCCGCTCGCAGCCGCCAATTTTGCCGGCTGAGCTCCAGGAGTGATATTCGCCACGATTGTATGTCGGGTATATTCCTCATCGCTGATAAGACGATGGCGCTCAACGATCTGTTGATGGATGACAGGGATCATGGCGCTTCCTCCACCAAAACCGATCAATCCCACCAGAAGATAACAGCGGATAAGAGCCGCATAGCCTGATACGCTCTTCATCTGTTCTCCTGTCATCTTGCGCCACAATAATCAACGATAGTAGCCACCTTATTCCCAGAAGAATCGACTCCGGGAAGTACGAAAAACACCTTGTCAAAAAGTTAATTTTGCTATCACTACTCCCTATAATCCTTAGAGGACTATAGGAGAGAACTGCCCAAGAGTAAGGCGGGCATTTCACGTGGATGCGATATCTACCAGGCGATAGCAGAGAATAAAAAAATCGATGACCCTAAGGCCATCGATCACGGTGCGCGAGAGAGGAGTTGAACCTCCACGCCCTAACGGGCACTGGCACCTGAAGCCAGCGCGTCTGCCATTCCGCCACTCGCGCATGAGCCGTACTGCGGCAGCTCGAATAACCTATCACAGGCGTCAAGAAAAGGGAAACCAGGTATTGGCCTGATCTCCCCTTCCATGAGCTTTTTAGGCGACGACGTCTGTATTCTCCTCAGGGAAATGACAGGCAGCTTCGTGAGCCGCTTGTCCTGCTCCAACCATCGTCAAGCAAGGAATCTCAGTCGAGCAGATCGCCTGAGCTTTCCAGCATCGAGTGTGGAATTTACAGCCGGGAGGAGGAGATGCCGGGCTGGGTACATCTCCAGAAAGCATGATCCGTTCACGCTGAGATTGAATGAGCGGATCGGGCACCGGAGCAGCCGACATCAACGCCTGGGTATAGGGATGCATCGGATGGTTATAGATCTGATCTGAATCGCCCGTCTCGACGATCTGTCCGAGATACATCACCGCCACGCGATCTGAGATATGGCGTACCACTGCCAAATCGTGAGCAATGAAAATATATGCCATTCCCATATCCCGCTGGAGCTGCTCTAAGAGGTTGACCACCTGAGCTTGGACTGAGACGTCTAGAGCGGAGACAGGCTCATCGCAAACCAAAACCTTCGGATTCAACGCGATACCGCGCGCGATACCGATACGCTGACGCTGACCTCCAGAGAATTGGTGCGGATATCTGTTGATATGTTCAGGATTCAAACCGACCTGGTCAAGAAGTTCGCGGACACGCTGACGTTCCTTACCCTTCAAACCCAAAGCCTTCTTGTGGATATAGAGGGGCTCAGCGATGATATCGCCGACGGTCATGCGCGGATTCAACGAAGTATAGGGATCTTGGAAGACGATCTGGATATCGCGACGCAATTGACGCATGGCACGAGAGCCAAATTCAACCTTCTTACCTTCGAATTCCACCTGGCCTTCACTAGGAGCTTCCAATTGGACGAGCAGACGTCCCAAAGTGGACTTACCGCAACCGGATTCGCCGACAATCCCCAAGGTCTCTCCACGCCTCAGTTCAAAAGAGACCCCGTTAACAGCCTTCACATGACCGACCGTCTTGCGGAAAACTCCCTTGCGAATCGGATAGTACTTCTTCAGGTCGGTAGCCTTGAGAATCACATCGCTCATTGGGCAACCTCCTGAGCTGAATCGGTGGATTGTAAGGTGCCGTCCAGCAACTCGCGGGTGAAATGGCAGGCGCTGGAACGATCATCGGACAAGACGATGCGCTCGGGCGCAGGATCTTGACGGCAAATATCGCGAGCAAAACGGCATCGCGGATTGAAAGCGCATCCTGGCGGAATATTGGTCAAAGTTGGAGGAAGACCGCCGATAGCGGCAAGCTCCCCCGTGCTTTGATCCAGGCGCGGGATCGACTCCAATAGACCGCGGGTATAGGGATGTGCCGGATTGGCATAGAGATCATGGACGGGAGCAGCCTCAACCATCCGTCCGGCATACATCACATTGATCCGATCTGCCACGTCCGCCACGACTCCCAAGTCGTGCGTAATCAAGATCAGACCCATATGGGTCTCTTCTTGAAGATCTTTCAGCAATTCCATGATCTGAGCCTGGACGGTCACGTCCAAAGCGGTGGTCGGCTCGTCTGCGATCACAATTTCTGGATTCAAAGCCAAAGCCATTGCGATCATGATGCGCTGACGCATACCACCAGAGAATTGGTGGGGGAAATTGCCTGCGCGCTGTTTTGCAGCTGGGATATTAACCCTCTCCATCAATTCGATAGCGCGCTTTTCAGCATCGGAGCGGTTCAATCCCCAGTGGATACGATACATCTCAGCGATCTGCCAGCCGACAGAAAAGACCGGGTTGAGAGCAGATAAGGCGTCCTGGAAAATCATGGCGATACGGCGTCCACGGACGTGACGGCGTTCAGCTTCGGACATGGTGAGCAGATCGACGCCTCTGAAATTGATCTGTCCACCGGTGATAGCTGCCGGCGGGGTATCCAAAATACCCATCACGCTTTGAGCTGTCACCGATTTACCACAGCCAGATTCACCCAAGATCGCCAGGGATTCACCGCGATCGAGATGGAAACTCACACCATTGATCGCCTTGGCAACCCCTTCACGGGAGCGGAATTCGACGTGCAGATCGGAAACGTCAAGCAGATGCCCTTGATCGGGAGTCCACTCGTCCATCTTGGAAGCCGGAGGCTTATTCACCCAGATCTTTTCACCAGTACCTGGCAAGGTGGCAAGCTTCTTATGAGCCCCGCCTTCAGAACCGTTCACGGAGGGCGTCTTCTCAGTAGTCGATGTGGTCATCAGTCCTCCTAATTCGATTTCGGGTCGAAGGCATCGCGCACGGCATCGCCAAGCATGATGAACGACAGCACAGTCACGCATAGGAAAGCGGACGGGAAGAGCAGCATGTGTGGAGCGTTTTGGAGCAGACCCAAATTGGACGCCTCAGAAATGGCGACACCCCATGAAATGGTGGGAGGTTGCAAACCGATACCGAGGAAGGACAGGGTCGCTTCAGTGGCGATATAGGCGCCGAGATCGATGGTGGCAACCACGATTACCGGCGTGAAGGCATTGGGCAAAACGTGACGGAAAATGATCTCACTCGGAGAAGCTCCCAAGGCTCGGGCAGCTTGGACATATTCCAACGGTTTCACCTGAAGAACTGCCGAGCGCATGATACGGGCAATACGCGGCCAGCCGAGAATGGACAGAACGATCACCACTTTCAACACCACGACCATATAGGGGGTTTCGAGAGTGGAGGGGAAGGTGTACAAGAAGAGCACGCCACCAAGCAGAAGGGGGATAACCCAGAAGATCTCACCGATACGCGACAAGATGGCATCGATCCATCCGCCGAAGAAACCTGAGATCAAACCAATCAAAGAACCGATAATCATCACACCCACAGTGGTGAGCAAACCGACCAATACGGAAGCACGAGCACCGTAGATGGTGCGAGAGTACACATCGTATCCTTGGCTGTCATAGCCGAACCATGCCTCAGCGGACGGGGCTTGACGAGCCTTCGCCAGATCGGCGTAATAGGGATCTTGATTCGGCGAGAAGATCGTGAACAGCTGCGGGAAGATAGCCATGATGACGATGACCAAGATCAGCAGCGACGAAATCCAAAAGGATGGACGGCGACGAAGATCGTCCCAGGCGTCTTGGGCTAAAGAACGAGCCTTTTCCGGCTTGCGCTCCACCTTCTGCGAGGGCGTATCAGCGACAGCTGGAGCAAGATCGCTATTCGTATCGTTCACATTCGCAATAGGCTCAGTCATGGGCAATCCTCGGATCGAGAGCACCGTAGAGAAGATCCACGATGAGGTTCATGAGCAAAAAGACAAGGACAAGGAAGGTGATCGTACCGACCACAGCTGTCCCGTCTTTCGTATGGACGGAGTGGAATAGATAACCACCGATTCCATTGATGTTATAGATACGCTCTGTAACAATCGCTCCACCCATGAGTGCACCAAGATCAGCACCGATGAAGGTCACCAATGCGATCAATGAATTGCGGAAGGTATGGATTCCCACCACGCGCTTGCGCGAAAGCCCTTTGGACTTAGCGGTTCGCACATAGTCAGCCGAGAGATTTTCCACCAGGGAGTTACGCGTCAGTCGAGCGACATATGCCATCGATAAAGCGCCGAGGACAAGCCCTGGGAGCAAGAGCTCATACCAGGTTCCTCGAGTAGCTGTGATGGGGAACCATCCGAGACGGACGGCAAAGACCATCTGCGCTACCGACCCCAAGACGAATGAAGGGATCGAGATGATAAGCAATGTTGTTGCAAAGACCGATGAATCGAACAAACTTCGCTTTTTCAAACCTGCGACAAGTCCGAGAGCGATACCGACAACCGATTCAAAGACAATTGCGATAAGAGCCAATTTCACGGTAGTTGGATAGCGATCGGCGAGCTGTTCGGAGACCTTATTCCCATTAAAGCTCTCACCGAGATCACCCTGGACGACATTGCCCATATAGAGGGCATATTGGACGGGCAGGGGTTCATTCAGGTGATACTGTTCCTGAATTTTGGCGACGTAGGCCTCTGGACATGGACGATCACCACAGCGTCCAACTGTCGGATCACCGAGCGAAAAGACCATCCAATAGATCAGAAATGACGTCCCGATGATAACGGGGATCATCTGAAGGATACGCCGTAGGACATATGTCCCCATACTTACCGTCCTTTGCGATGGGTACTAGTCAATTCATATGCACAGATTGGAATGATGCGCTAACAGAGCTGACCGGCTACCAGGAAACCGTAGCCGGTGAGATTATAGTTTTTTATCAGCTACAGAGCAATTATCACTTGCCAGCCTTGACCGAAATTGCGGAGAAGTCCAGCACGCCGAAGGCGTTGATCTTAACGTTCTCCACGCGGTCAGACCATCCGACGGTGGTCATCGGGTACCAGGTTGGCATGGTCGGCATATCGCGTCCGAGCATAGCCTCAGCTTCCTGATAGAGCTTATTGGCGGTCTCAATATCGTGAGCTGCAGCAGCTTCCTTGAGCTTGGCGTTGAACTCGGGGTTGTCATACTGCGACCAGTTGGAATCAGCGCCAGTCTGGTAGATCGGAGCGAGGAAGTTCTCGATCGACGGGTAGTCCATCTGCCATCCGGTGCGGAACAGACCCTTCAGCTCGTTGTTATCGATCTTCTCGTTGAAGGTCTTGAAGTCGGGAGTGAGCTGGGTCACGCAGTCCAAGCCGAGGGTGTTCTTGATGGAGTTACACACGGCGTCAGCCCAAGGCTTGTGGTTAGCATCGCCGTTGACAGTGATCGTCAAAGTACCGTTATAACCACCGGACTTCTGATAGAGCTCCTTAGCCTTCTCGGGGTTGTAATCGCACTTCTCACCGCATGCGGTATCGGTAGCACCGTCGATGGTCTTGGGAGCCCAGCCGTGAGCGGGCTGATAGACACCATTGAAGATCTGATCGGAGATCAGCTGACGGTCAACAGCCATTGACAAAGCGGCGCGCAGATCGGCACTGCCGGCAAGCTGCTCGTCATTCGGGGAGAATACGAGGCCTTGGAAGCGTCCAGCAACCTGGGAGAGGTTGCGATCGGGCAGTTCGCTCTTAAACTGATCGGCTACGAGACGGTCAGTAGGAATCTCGTTGGTGTAGTCGAGCTGGTTGCCCTGGACATCGTTATAAGCGGCCGAAGCATCGGTGTAGATGCGGAAGGTCAGCTTACCGACCTGAGCCGGCCATTCACCGGAGTAGTCGGCGAACTTCTCAAAGACATATTCGGTAGTCGAGGAGGAGACCAGCTTGAATGGGCCAGCGCCGATAGGAGCGTCAGCGAACGCTTCAGGATCGGCGAAGAAGGAGTCCGGCAGCGGAGAGAAGGCGCTGTAGCCGAGACGAACCGGCAGGTTCGAGGTGGGCTCAGAGGTCTCGATGGTGAAGGTGTAATCGTCAACGATCTTCAGACCTTCCATCTTGTCAACCGTTGCGTCCTTGACGCTGACTTCCTCATAGCCCTTAATGGGGCTCATGAAGTTGGCGCCACCTTGACCGTTGGCATAGGCGGCGGTGTAATTCCACGCGTCGACGAAGTTATGAGCCTTGACCTCAGTACCGTCTTGGAATTTATAGCCCTTCTTGAGCTTGACGGTGAAGAGCTTGGAATCCTCAGTCTCAATGGACTCAGCGATGTCCATCTCAGGCTCGGCGTCCTCGGTACGGTAATGAACAAGACCGGAGGTCATGGCGGTAATCATGTCGCCACCGCAGGTCTCAGTGGTATTGCCGGGGATCAGCTTGTTCTCAGGGGTGCAACCACGGATGACGATGCTGTTGTCAGCCGCGCTTCCGCCTGCATTACCTGAACCGCTACCGCCGCCGCAGGCTGCCAAGCCAAGGCTCAGAGCCGCGATCGAGGCGAAAGCGACCTTGCGCATGTTTTCGCTCATAGAAAGGTTCCTGTCTTCTAGAGAAGGCACAAATGTGTACCTATGACCATCTGACCTAATCCATTACAGAGGATCACAGGGCAAAATAGGAAGTTATTTCGACAATTGTAACTAAATCGTCACATAACAGTTCTTCAGATACAGAGCCAGATTTTCCAAATTTTCCACATCTTTTCCTCAAGAGATGGGTTCAATCAATAAAATTTTTTGCCGTGGACGATCGTCCACGGATTTTCTTGCTCATGAACGCCATTTTCAGAAGATCAGGCTAAAGCCATTTTTATATCTTTTAGATCTCAGATTCAAAGATAGAAACGTCCGTGGGAGACCTTATGACCCTGATGCAATTGACAGACAGCCTGAGCTGTCGTCTCGTCTACGATCAGATCGGTGATGACTCCTGCTTTCAACGCAGCCAAGAGCGGGGCTGCCTTCGCCGGGGAAGCAGCGATGCACAAACGCTGAGGGAAACGCTTCAGCTCATCCGGATTGAGACCTGAAGCCCTCTGATTGATCGCCAAATCCTTCCACGATCCGTCAGCACGCAACATGACCGTACAGATATCGCCAACGACACCCTCCCGCTGCAAGAGCGCGATCTGTTCGGGATCGAGATAACCCGCCGCATAGACATGGGAGGCGAGAGGACCACCGAAAGAACCCACGCCGAAAACGGCAATATCGATTTTCTTCTGAATGTCGACGACGCGTTTCACCGAACGCTCTTTCCACAGCAATTCACGCGTCTCGGGATTATCGAAGAAAGCCGGGACGGGAAATTCGACGATCCGTCCGCCCAATTTTGCACTCGCCTGAGCCAAGATACTGCTGGCATAGGGAATGCCAAAGGTCTGGTGATTTGCTGCACCATTCATCTGGACGACCGTCGACCTACTGTCAGGAACCGGGACGAGATGGCGCACCATCTCTGAAATCGTCGTCCCCCACGCAAAACCGATCACCTGATCGCTCGCAGCGCTCAAGCGATGCCCCAAGAGGCGACCAGCTACCCGACATACCTCACTGAGACGTTCGGCATCGGAGACAGCATGGGCGATATCAGCAACATGGGTTTTAATCCCAAATTCTCGCTCGAGCATCTCTCCCGCCTCGCTCAATTGAGCTGGCAAAGCAACCGAGATATGGACAAGCCCCTCATCACGAGCCTGACTCAGCAGACGCGAAATCGTCGAACGCGACACCCCCATTTTCCGCGCGATCGCCGCCATCGTCTCACCTCTGACATAGTGAGCGATCGCCGCATCGTGCATTCGACGTTGCTGCTCGTTCATCCCCTCTCCTTCACCTCAGAGCAGATCTCACAGATGACATATATCTAAATACAAACCATCTTTTCACGTATCGAGCGAAATTTTATCAATTTTGGTGGTCATAGCGACTAAACCTCACGATGTGTAGCCTCAGTTCCTCAGCATGATCGCATTCGTCGAGGTCCACTCTCGCTTCAATATGCCAATCGTGATTCTGCTCGGGATCGTCGACAATTTGACGGACATGCCAATGTCGCGGATCGGAATCGTCCACGATGAAAAACCGCGGAGAACGAGCCTGAGCGTCCACACCGATCTCATCGTGCTCTTCCCAATAATCTCCGAGAGCCTCATCCCAATCCTCGTAGGACATGACGCGATCCTCATCGTCATCGTCCAAAGCACTCAAAGCTTCGACATCATCCTCCGCCGCCAACTGGATACGTCTAAACATGGCATTGCGCACCATCACCTTAAAGGCTCGCAGATTCGATGTGATCGCAGTGGACTCGGCTACACCATCATAGGGATCGCTTTCGACCTTTCGCCCAATCTGCATCATCGTCTCCCATTCGTCTACGAGACTCGAATCGGTAGAACGGATGATATGGGCTAGCCAGACGATAATATCTTCCAATTCCTCACTATGAGCCCACGGCGGAACCGTCTGCTTCAACGCTTTTAACGCGTCGCTGAGATAGCGCAATAGCAATCCCTCATAGCGCTCGATGGAATAGAAAGCGACATATTCTGCAAAATTCATCGCCCTTTCAGACATATCCCTCACGATGGATTTAGGACATAGAGGCTGGGCGACCAGCCACGGATAACGAGCACTCATCGCTTGATGAGCCTTCGTCAATTCCTCCGCTAAAGGTTGAGGCCAGGTGATCTCGTCCAATATGGCTCGTCGTTCGGCATAGTCATAGCCTTCATCTGCCAATTCCCGTCCGCGGCGAGCTCGCTCAGCTTTCTGCTGGGCGTAGAGAATCCCACGCGGATCTTCAAGAGTCGATTCGATAATCGAGACGATATCCAAAGCGAATGTGGGGCTATCGGGGTCGTAGTGTTCGATCGTATCCATCGCAAATGCACTCAACGGCTGGTTGAGAGCGAAATCATCCTGCAAGCCCTCTGCCAGATCGTAAAGACGTCCTCCTGGAGTCGCCTCGTTGCGACGCACCACCACTTGAGAGGCGATCAAGCTACGCCCCAATCGGATCGCATGACGGTAAAGCCTTCTTTTCAAAGCTGGATCCGATATGGACGAATCAACGATATGCCGCACGGCTTCAGCTGTATCGGCATCTCTATCCAAGAGGTTGATCAGCATGGAATGGGTGATGCGAATGCGCCCATGCAAAGTTTCAGGAATGGACGAGACCAACTTATCAAAGGTCTTATCGCTATAGCTCACTTCCCCATCCGCCGGTTTCTTCTTGCGTACCGACTTCAACTTTTTCGCATTATCAGCATATTTCGCAGCGATCCTGGCATTTTCGATCTGATAGGCAGGAGCTTGGACAATCACATTGCCCACCGCGTCAAAACCAGGACGTCCGGCTCGTCCAGCGATCTGATGGAATTCACGTGAACGCATAATACGATCTCGACGTCCATCAAATTTGACGATCGTGGTGAACAACACCGTCCTGATAGGAACGTTGATTCCCACGCCCAAAGTATCGGTTCCGCAGATCAAAACAAGCAGACCTCGTTGGGCTAAATTTTCGACAAGACGGCGGTATTTCGGCAGCAAACCCGCATGATGAACGCCAATGCCCGCTTTGAGTAGACGCGATAATTTCGCACCGAATCCTCGCGAGAAGCGAAATCCTTGTAACGCCTCGGCGATCTTTCGCCGATGCTCGGTACCTATCAGCGGAGTCGATAGATAGCTGTGAGCGGTCTCTATCGCAGCGACTTGAGATGGGTGGACAAGGTAGATCGGCCACTGATGGGATAAGACCAATTCGCTAACGGTTTCATCGAGAGGATCGAGGCTATACCGGTAATGGAGAGGCACTGGACGGATGGCATTGTCGATCACGACCGTTTCACGTCCCGTATGGGTGGTGAGCTGAGAGGCAAGATCGCTCACGTCTCCCAAGGTGGCACTCATCAGCATAAATTGAGCCTGGGGCAGTTCACTCGTAGCGATCTGCCATGCCCACCCTCGATCAGGGTCAGCGATGAAATGGTATTCATCAGCGATCACCATATCGATATCGGCTTGTCCACCATGTCTCAGAGCCTCATTAGCCAAGATTTCTGCAGTGCAGCAGATCAGCGAAGCATCGGGATTGACGGAGGCATCTCCTGTGACCATCCCCACATTATCGGCGCCGAATTCCTCACACCATGCAAAAAATTTCTCACTGACAAGGGCTTTAATGGGAGCCGTATAGTAAACCCTCCCACGGCGAGCCATAGTTGCCACCTGAGCGAGAGAGGCGATCAACGTCTTCCCCGACCCGGTGGGTGTGGTGATGATCGTATTAGCTCCACTCAATGTGGCGATCAAAGCATCGCGTTGATGATCGTAGAGACTAAGAGAACGCGATTGAGCCCAATGCTCGCAAGCTTCTAAAACGCTATCTGGCTCAGGGTATGATCCGATCTCGTCAAGAACATCGGACAAGGTCAAATCCGTTCCGCGCGAAGCCATAGTAGATATTCTTCCACGAGAGTTATCTATGGCTCATACAGTGGACATTGAAAGCTCGCGTTTTTCTCTTTGGAGCGCTCCTATTAAGTTATGAATGCGTCACTAGGACACATCGATCACCGAGGAAAGGCCCTATGAGCACACAGACGAGATCGCTGGAACAGCTATGGGCTGCCGCCTACGATCCGAAAATCTCTCGGACGATGGATTATCCCCACAAGACTTTGGTGGGAATCATCGAAGATGCTGTGGACGATTACGCCACCCACGACGCTTTGGATTTCTTCGGCAGACGCACCTCCTATGCCGCTTTGGGAGAGCAGATCCGCAAGATAGCCGCTCATCTTCATCGCTTGGGTGTACGTCCAGGCGATATGGTTGCCCTCCTGATGCCGACATGTCCGCAACATATCGTGGCTTTCTACGCTGTCTTGATGTGCGGGGCGACTGTGGTAGAACACAATCCTCTTTACACCAGCCGCGAGCTGAACAGCCTTTTCGCCGATCACCGTGCAAAGGTGGCTATCGTCTGGGATGCAGCTGCGCAACATCTTTACGAATTGGATGATGAGGTTCGTCCATCGACGATCATTTCGATCAATATGATCGATGCGATGCCGTGGACGAAACGCCTTCTGCTCCATCTGCCCATTGCCAAGGCTCGTACGAGTCGCAATCAGCTCTCCCAGCCCGCTCCTGGCACCATTCCATTCACCTCTCTGCTAAAGAAGAAAGCTGTCTTGCCTGAAGGTCTTCACCCACGTGAAGACGATGTGGCGCTCTTGCTTTACACCTCGGGTACAACGGGCAATCCAAAGGGCGTTCCTCTCACCCATCGCAATCTTGTCGCCTCTATGATTCACGCAGTCACCTGGGTGACTAGCCTTAAACCCGGACGAGACGTCTCCTTGTGTTGCCTGCCTCTTTTCCACGTCTTCGGCTGTTCCCTATCGATGAATGCCAGCTTGCATATCGGTGCGATGCTCCAGCTCATTCCCAAACCGGAGACGGGGCTGATTTTAGATGCGATCAAGAAGAAAACTCCCACCTTGGTCATCGCTGTTCCCCCGCTCTTTGAGCGTATCGTTAAAGGAGCTGAGGAACGCGGAGTCAGCCTCCGCGGCATCACCAATGCCATCAGTGGCGCTATGCCTCTCCAGCCTGATCTGATCGATATGTGGGAATCCGCAACCGACGGTTTGCTCATCGAAGGCTACGGTCTATCGGAAACTTCCCCGATCTTGACGGGTAATCCGGTCAATAAGACGCGTAAAGCAGCTTCGATCGGTATTCCCTTCCCAGATACTCAATTGCGTCTTGCCGATTTAGACGATCCAAAACAAGATGTCCCCTTTGGTCAACCAGGCGAAATCTTGGTCAAAGGACCGCAAGTATTTAGCGGTTATCGAAACCTCCCTGAGGAGAATGCTGCCGCCTTTAGCGATGGCTGGTTCCGCACAGGCGATGTCGCCGTCCCCGATGATGACGGCTTCTTACGGATCGTCGATCGCATTAAAGAGGTGGTCATCACCGGCGGCTTCAATGTTTATCCGAGCGAAGTCGAAGCTGCTATGCGCGGCCAAGACGGCATTGAAGATGTCGCAGTGATCGGTCTTGCCAATGAATTGGGCGTTGAAGAGGTCGTTGCAGCAGTCGTCACCACCGACGGTTTACTTCCCGATCTCGAACAATTACGTGCTTCTGTAAAGAAACGTCTCGCCGCCTATAAAGTGCCTCGCAAAGTCTTTTTAGTCAATGAATTACCCCGCAATGAGATGGGTAAAGTTCAGCGACGCAAGGTGCGTACCGATGTCGAAAAGATGGATGCCACCCAACGTCTAGCATCGATGGCTCCCGAATTCATGTCCCGTCTCAACGATATGGGCCCCGAGCTCAAGATGCGTTTCGCTGAAATCGGCCCCATGTTGAGCGAAAAATTGGAATCTCTCTCCCCTGATATGCGGGATCGACTCTCATCTATCGACTTCGATCTGCTACAGCGTCTAGAAGACTTCGCCCCTGAATTCCGCGCCTGGCTCGACCGTCTAGCGTTGCCCCATCGTCTAGAGGTTTTCCTCGCAGCTTTGGGCTTCGATGATGCCGACAAGCAGGCGCATAGCGATACGGCAGATACGAAGGAGACAGATAGCGCAGATATCGCAAAAAACTAGTCGGTGGATGCCACCACCTGAGCGAGCTGGGTGAGGGTATTTTCACGGGCAGCTATATGTCCATAGCTCTCATCCGCATAGGCTCCAGCAACCGGATGGATCATCACCTCGCTGAGACTATACCGATCGGCTAATTCAAAGATCTCTTCGGCGACCTTTTCCACTCCACCGATCAGCCATGCGGACGATAGAGCCTCCAATTCATCTGGATCGGCAGGATAATTCTGCGCTTCTTCGACGCTGAGGAGGGGATTTTTCATCCGTTTGGTCCTCATGGAATAGCTGACGATCTGATAGGGACGAGCAAGGCGTTTGGCTTCCTCATCGTCACCTCCCACCACCACATTGACGGTGATGAAATCTCGTGGACGATCGAATGCCACCGCATGATCCCCATTCCACAAAGAGCGATAGATCTGAAGAGCCTCGGCTGCACCTCGTCCGGTGAAATGATGAGCAAAGGCGAAGGGAAGTCCTTTCAAGGCGGCGATACGCGCTGAATAATCCGATGACCCTAAAAGCCACACTACTGGAGCCGAACAGGCTTGAGGTGTGGCTTTCACACAAACTTTCGGAATCTGCCACCCTTCAGGATTCATCATGGCGATCACCTGATCGATCCACTGAGGAAAATTCTCAACGCCTTCATCCGCTCTCGACCCTCTCAAAAGAAAGGATGTATGGTGATCGCCACCAGGAGCACGTCCGATACCCAGATCGATGCGTCCGGGAAATACCGCTTCAATCAAGGCGAATTGCTCTGCAACGGATAGAGGAGAATGGTTGGGCAACATAACCCCTCCCGAACCGACGATGATCTGTTCGGTCGCAGAGGCGATGATGGGAACGAAAGCGGCGGGGCTGGTGGCTGCGATATGGGGAAGATTGTGATGTTCACCTACCCAATAACGGGTATATCCTGCCTTGTCAGCTACCTGGGCGAGAGCGATAGATGCCGCCAAAGCCTGCGTGCTGGACTGTCCGATACGGACGGGGACAAGATCCAAAACCGACAGTTGCACCATAGATGAAGCATAACCAGATAGAGGGTGCGATGTAGGATTATCGCACCCTATTGATATGAGACGCCGCAGACGCCCTGTACGTCTGCCGCTAGGAATTTCTCAGCCTAGATAGCGTTGCGCATTCTTACGGTACTGTTCGATACCGCGCAATTTGGAGGCGGCCTGTTCGTCCACGACGATGGTGGCATCGCGATGCATCTGCAAAATCGAGGCTGGCATCATCGCGCTTACAGGTCCTTCCACCAAGGCGGCGATGGCATCTGCCTTATTCGATCCACTGGCGATCAATACAGCTGAGCGAGCATCGGTGATCGTCCCCAATCCTTGAGTGAGGGCATAGCCTGGAACTTTGTCGATATCGCCGTCGAAGAATCGCGCATTGTCTTGGCGGGTACGGTGAGCGAGTTCGACCATATGGGTACGGCAGGTCAGTGAGGATAGAGGTTCGTTAAAACCGATATGTCCGTTGCTTCCCACGCCGAGAATCTGGACGTCCACCCCACCGGCTTGAGCGATTGCCTGCTCGTATTGGTCAGCGGCGGCATCAATATCCTCAGCAAAGCCATTGGGCACGTGGACGTTTTCTTCCCTCATACCGAGAGGTTCGGTAACGGTACGACGGATAGTTTCGGCATAGCTTTCCGGATGTCCTTGGGGCAGACCGATATATTCGTCCAAAGCGAAAGCCGATGCCTCGGATAGATCGAAACGCCCTGATCGAACCATCGCCTGCAATTCCTGGTAAAGACCTAGAGGTGATGAGCCTGTGGCTACACCGAGCACGACTTTCGATCCGACTCTATCGATAACACGTCCCACACATTCAGCAGCTACTGCGGCGACCTGCTGGGCATCTGAGCAGACGATGACCTCCACGATCACTCCTCCACATTAGAAAAGATCTGACATCGGATAATTTAATACAGATTTCTCTCGTGTCACCGTCCCCTAGATAAATCAGCTCTCGGCGATATCAACTTGGATTTGCGCACAAGATTTCCTCTCACTCTTTCCAAGGTTTACCCTCGATGAGGCAGCTCATGGCATATCACGCCGTGCGACCTATTCGGACGAGAGAAAGAAACGATGATCGATATCCTCATCCACAACCCTTTATTGGCGGTCATGATCGTCTTGGTCATCGGTGCTGGAATCGGGCAGATCCGATTTGGCCCACTGCGTTTCGGCGCCGCTGGAGCTCTCTTCGCCGGTTTAGCGATCGGCTGTCTTCATGGCGATATCGGATCGACACTGGCCATCATCCAAACGCTCGGCTTAGCTCTTTTCGTCTATACCGTTGGTTTAGCGGCAGGATCGACCTTCCTCAAAGATCTCAAACACCAATGGACGTTAATGGTTTTGGCAATCGTCGTCTTAGTCATCGTCGCCATCATGCTCATCTTCGCAGGTTCTCTGATTGGCCTCGACGGACCTCTCCTCGCTGGAACCTTTGCAGGAGCGTTAACCTCCACACCCGCTCTAGCAGCAGCTCAAACAGCCGCCAACTCAGATCCTGCCGTAGCGGTCGGTTATGCCCTCGCCTATCCAGTGGGTGTGATCTTGGCGATCATGGTCGTTGCCGCCACCATCGTCCGCCATTGGCCTGGCACGAAAGATTCCCCTTCCCTTGCCGGTTCCGGATTAAAAACCTTAAGTGTCGTCGTCGATCGTCCGATGTATCTCAATGATATTCCTGGATGGGAAGAACAAGAGATCAAAGCCAGCTATCTACGACGCGACCGCACCACCCGCGTTATACATCCCGATGAAGAGCTGAAAGAAGGCGATGTCATCCTCCTAGTCGGCCCCGAACAGTGCATCGATAATGCCGCCTCAACCCTCGGACATCCAGCCGTAGATACCCTGACCGACAGTCGCGCCGATGTGGACTTCCGCCGATTCTTAGTCTCGAATCCCACCCTTACCGGAAAGACGATCGGTCAAATCGATCTTCCTCACCATCTGGGCGGAGCGATCACCCGTGTCAAACGTGGAGATTTAGATATGGTGGCCGCCGATAACCTCGCACTCCAGCCAGGAGACCGCGTCTTGGCGGTTGTTCCTCGTGAGAAGATGGACGAATGCGCTCAATTCTTCGGAGATTCTGAAAGGAAAATTTCCGAGATCGATTCCATGGGCTTCTCTCTCGGACTTTCCCTCGGACTCCTCATCGGACTCGTTCACATTCCTTTACCAGGAGGAAGTTCTTTCAGTTTTGGAGCGGCGGCAGGCCCGCTCATTATGGGCATGATTCTCGGGGCGCTCCACCGCAGCGGTCCTATCCAATGGGATCTTCCTACAGCGGCAAATCTCACTATCCGTCAGCTTGGACTCCTACTCTTCCTCGCCGCCGTCGGGCTCTCCTCTGGGCCAGCTTTCGCAGCTTCTATGTTCACCTGGACAGGGATTAAAGTCGGCATAACGGCCGCCATTATCGTCGCGATCACTTCAGCTCTTTTCTTGGCCGGTGGACGATTGCTCAACCTTTCAGCTCAACGTGTTGTAGGAGCCTTCGCAGGCCTGATCGGACAGCCCGCCATCTTGTCCTATGCCACCTCTCGCAGCAATGATGAACGGGTCGAATCGGGATATGTCGCCCTCTTCGCCTTAACGATGATTATCAAAATCACCATCGTTCCTTTCATCGTCGGCTAGCGTTGGAGGAATAGCGAGGAGCTATGAACCGTTAAGACATTCACACGCCCTTTTTGACGTTAGGAGCATTTGATGGCAACCGTCGAGGTCACACAGGACAATCTCACATCCACTTTGGAAGGCAACGATATCGTCATCCTGGATTTCTGGGCTGAATGGTGTATGCCTTGTCGCAACTTCGCCCCCGTCTTTGAACAGGTCAGCGACAAACATCCCGAGATTACCTTTGGCAAGATCAATACGGAAAAGGAACAAGAACTGGCAGGAGCTGCTGGAATTACCTCCATTCCCACCGTCATGATCTTCCGCGATTCCCTCCCCGTGTTCGTCCAATCAGGAGCCCTACCTGCATCGGCTTTAGAAGATCTCATTACCCAGGTGAAAGCCCTTGATATGGACGAAGTTCGTCGCAAGGCAGCCGAGGCAGACGCTACCGCCGAGTGATTTTCACTCCTTTTACCCACCCCGCTGACAGCGACGAAAGCACCTGATATTAAAGTCATCAATGCGTCCTGTGGATCGCGCACCCCCCCTAATAGCGCGATCCACATCCCCTTTTATCTATCGATATGACGATATGAGGCACCTATCATCTGCCCTATCTTCTTTCATGAACTAGACTTTAAAAGTCACATTGCCTTCTGTGGTAGTGCGATGGGCGCCCTAAACGCTTTAATTTCCTGTGGACGAATACAGCGGAAGGAGGACGATGAGCTGGCTGCATAGCATCGAACGCACACTGGAAAATGCCGTCAATACCGTTTTTGCGCGCGCTTTCCGCAGCGATGTCCAACCCATCGAAATCGCTACCCGTCTGAGCAAAGAACTCGATGCTCAAGCGAAAGTGCTCAACCGCGTCAAACGCCTCGTCCCGAATAATTTCACCGTCTATCTGTCGGCTCACGACTACGATGAGCTTGCGCCGATGGCGCGTACGATCAATGATGACATCGTCCCCGAGCTGAGGCGACATGCAGCGGAGCGGAACTATATCTTCAACGGCCCCATCCGCATCGACTATGCCTACGATGAGAAATTGACCGTGGGACGCTTCCGCATTGAGAGCGAATCCATCGCCCATGTGGACACCCCTTCATCCGCATCTACCCAGATCAAAAAATCTCCTCTTGTCTTAGAAGTCAACGGGATACGCCACCCTCTCGTCCCACCAGGTTTCACTATCGGACGAGGATCTGAAGCCGATCTGCGCATCAACGATCCAGGTATCTCGCGCAGACATGCCCAGCTGATCGTCGAACGTGACGATGACGGCAAAATCGTCGTGACGATTCAAGATCTGGGCTCAACTAACGGGCTTATCGTCAACGGGCACAAGGTTGAAAGTTGCGAGGTTGATGACGGCACGCGCATCGAGATCGGCTCGACCAGAATGCTCATTCACTCACCTGCGGGGTCGTGATGAGCTCAGCAATTCTCATTGTCCTTAAGGTCGTCTTCTTAGCTGCGATCTGGCTGTTCATCGCCTTCGTTGCCAATGTCGTGCGCACCGATCTTAGGATCTCCGATAGCGAACAGCCCTCCCCTAAGATCAAGAAATCGAAAACCAAAGGGAAGACGAATACTCCTTCACATATCTATGTCATCACCGGGAAAGCGGAGGGTCTATGCGCTCCTTTGCCTCGAGGCGATGAGGAAATCGTCATCGGTCGCTCTGCCAATTGCGATCTGGATATAGCTGACGACTATGCTTCGTCCACTCACGCGCGCATCTGGGTAGACGAGGAAAGCTATGTGGTTGAAGATCTTCAATCAACCAACGGTACCTACGTCAATGGATATAAGATCGATCAGCCCACCCGTATCGGTAGTGAGGACATCGTGCGCATCGGACGTTCTCAACTCCAGTTAGGAGTTTGATGAGTCTCACTCTTGACTGGCGTATCGCCTCAGATATTGGGCTTGTCCGCTCATCCAATCAGGACTCAGGCTATGCCTCTGCCACCCTTTTAGCCGTTGCTGACGGTATGGGTGGAGCGGCTGCTGGCGATATGGCAAGCAGTGTCGCTATCGATGCTTTAGCCGCTCTGGATACCCATAATCGCGAGGATAGTCGTTTAACAGGCGACGAGATGACTGCCGCTTTAGGGCGATGCCTCATTGAGACCAATGCCACTCTCGACCGTCTAATCGCCTATGACAAGGCATATGACGGTATGGGAACGACCGCTACCGTCATCATGTTCGCAGACGATCAGATCGGCTGTGCCCATATCGGAGATTCGCGGGCCTACCGTCTACGCAACGGCACTCTGGAACGCCTTACCCACGACCATTCCTGGGTGCAATCCCTTGTGGACGAAGGAAAAATCACTGCTGAAGAGGCCGCTCATCACCCCCACCGCTCTCTCCTATTGAGAGTTCTCAACGGTCAACAGGTTCACCATCCCGATTTTTCCCTTCTTGATGTTGAAGATGGGGATCGTCTGCTGTTGTGCTCGGATGGTCTATGCGGATTGGTAGACGACACAGATCTAGCTACTCTGTTGGAAAATCACAGTCTCGATGAGCTTCCCGATGCTCTCATCGCCGCTGCCCACCGAGCTGGGGGCAATGACAATATCACCGTGATCGTCGCCGATGTCGTTCACTCAGATACAGTCTCACCTCGTCTACCTCAAACAGTTGGAGCGGTTCGCCATATGGCAATCCCCGATCTGAGCGAGGTAACTTCCACTCATGGACGCGCCCGCCGTACACCCGTACCGGCTCTGCGATCACCTGACGATATCCCCTCTTCTCGACATCGCAGCTTGATAGGTAAGATCATTCCCATCACGGTAGCGATCTGCATCCTCATCATCTCACTATCTTTGGGAGCATTAGCTGCTCGCCATTATCTACTCGGACAGTATTTCATCGGTAGCAATGAACAAACTGTCAACATCTATCAAGGAATTCCTGAAAATATCTTTGGTAAAGATCTTTCCCATCTAGATCGGCAGAGCACCATCGAAGTGGACAACCTCCCCCCTTACTATGCCGAGAGGGTGAAGAATCGCCAATTGCGCTACGCCTCACGTGAAGATGCGTTGAACACTTTGGACTATCTCGACTCTCTTGCACATAAATGTGCCGCCAAGAGAGCCTCAAAGTCCACCTCTCACCCCTCCGCATCCCCGTCTTCCTCTGCATCAAATACGTCAATTTCACCAACTCCTCGTCCCTCCACATCATCTGCTTCAGTAAGCCCATCGGCATCGATGCGTCCAGATTTGGAGGAATGCGGATGAGTTCTCATACCTACCGTAAGCGTCGGGGAATCGAATTATTTCTCTGCGCGATCGCATGGGTCATCGGCGTGGGATCCTATCTGCTGATCCACCTCAATCGAGACGGTCTCATTCCTCCCTCAGCATGGGCGATCGGCGCCATTTGGGCGTTACTATGTCTGGGCGTTCATTTCATCGTCAGCTTCACACTTCCCTATGCCGATCCGATCATCGTTCCCTGTGTTCTCCTGCTCAATGGAGTGGGTTTGGCGATGATTCACCGTCTCGACTTAGGCAATGAGCCTCTCACCTCTGCGGCAACCAATCAGATGATCTGGACGCTATTAGGGGTTGCGATCTTCGCAGCTTTGTCGATTTGGATACGCGACTATCGCCGTCTCCAGGGATTGTCCTATCTGCTGTTCATCGTCGGCATGATCTTGTTGCTGCTTCCGATGATTCCGGGCTTGGCTTCTCCTAATAATGGGGCGAACGGCTCTCAGATCTGGATTCAGATTGCAGGATATTCCTTCCAGCCAGCAGAAGTGGCCAAGATTATTCTCTCCTTAGCCTTTGCCTCCTATCTCACTGAGAACCGTGAACTCTTGCAACTAGCCGGCAGACGTATCGCAGGGGTTCACCTTCCTCGTCTGCGCGATCTCGTTCCCATCCTCATCATGTGGTGTGCCGCTTTAATGGTGCTCGTCTTTCAAAACGATCTGGGAACATCTCTGCTCTTCTTCGGCCTTTTTGTCATGATGCTCTATGTAGCGACCAATCAAATCCGCTGGCCAGCGATCGCTTTAGGGCTTTTCATACTCGCTGCCGCTATGGTTGAAACGGTTGCTCCCCATGTGAAAAGGCGTATCTCATCATGGCTTCACCCCTTCTCAGATTATGAGAGCAATTATCAGATCATCACAGCTCATTACGGTATGGCATGGGGCGGTCTTTTTGGACGAGGCTGGGGGCAGGGTCGTCCGGGGCTGACACCTGTGGCGAGTTCGGATTTCATCTCGGCTGCCATCGTCGAGGAATTGGGCACGGTCACCTTGATCGCCTTAGTCTTGATCTATCTACTCATCGTCATGCGAGGATTGAGCTGCGCCCTAGTTTGCCGCGACACATTCGGGAAACTCTTAGCCTCAGGTTTGAGTTTCGTAATCGCTTTACAAGTTTTTGCCATCATCGGCGGAGTGACCCGTCTACTTCCTCTCACGGGATTGACCACCCCTTTCGTTTCCCAAGGAGGATCGTCACTGATCGCTAACTGGATCGTCATCGCCTTGCTCATGCAGATTAGCCATCAGGCTCGATCCCCTCTAGAGGCTGAGGATCTATCAATCCATGGTGATCTTTCCGCAGATCTCACCCAGCAGATCGACTCTGTGGGGGTGAGAGGGTGAATCGCCCGATTCGTTTGGTATCTATCTTCACAGCTTTGCTTTTTGCCGCTCTGCTGATCAATATCACCGTCAACTACGTCGCTCGCACGGATGACCTTTTAGCGGATAGTCGCAATGTGCGCGTCCGCGATGCCCAATTCGGCGCACCTCGCGGACCGATTTTGGCAGCTAACACTCCGATTGTGAGCAATGTGGAGACCGGCGAACGTCCCTTCGCCTATCAGCGCACCTATCTGGATGGACCTGTCTATGCTCCCATCACGGGATATTTCTCCTATATCTATGGACGCAGCGGCATTGAGGATCGCTATAACGCTGAACTCGTTGGACAAGCCGATTCTCAATTCGTGACACGTCTGATCGATATTGTGAGTGGACGCCAGCATCAAGGCGGTGTGGTGCAGACGACGATCTCGCCCAAAATCCAACAGGCGGCATGGGATGCCCTCAACGGATATAAGGGCGCAGCGATGGTACTCGATTATGAGACTGGAGCCGTCCTGGCATGGGTATCCACACCTAGCTATGATCCGTCGCGTCTATCGGATCTATCGATCTCATCGACAGTGGAGGCATGGGAGGAGATGATGGCAGATCCCTCTCGCCCACTCAATGATCGAGGGGCGAGCGAAATCTATCCACCTGGTTCGACGTTCAAAATGGTGGTCGCCGCAGCAGCTCTAGAGAAGGGCTATAGGCCGGATACGATGATCGATACACCCGCCCAATTGCGTCTTCCTGGAACATCGACCGACCTGCCCAATGAAGCTCCTTGCGGTAACGATAAGAAGAGTTTGGACGAAGCCTTCACTCTCTCATGTAATACGACATTCGCCAATATCGGCATGGATCTCGGCGCCGATGTGGTGCGCGCTCAAGCTGAAAAATTCGGTTTCGGTACCGATTTACAAAGCGATTTCCTCACAGCTGCCTCCGTTTTCCCCTCCACAGTCGATTCGGCTCAGCTCGCGATGAGCTCTATCGGACAATTCGATGTGGCAGCGTCTCCTCTTCAGATGGCGGTCGTTGCTGCCGGTATCGCCAATGAGGGACGTGTGATGCAACCCTATGTCGTCTCTCAGATCCGCACATCCAATGAGACGATCGTTTCCTCTCATGAGCCGACCCTTCTCTCCCAGGCGATGACGAAGGACAATGCAGCGACCTTGGCTGAGATGATGGGGCACGTTGTCACTCAAGGTACCGGACGAGGAGCCTCTGTGGAGGGTATGCATATCGCTGGAAAAACCGGTACCGCTGAACATGGACGAGATGCCGATCCCTATTCATGGTTCGCCGGTTTCTCACGTGACAGCCATGTCGCTCTCGCAGTCTTTTTAGAAGAACCCGATGGACAAGTCGCTGCAAACCTCGCTTCTCAGATTTTCGAGGCAACGCGATGAGGCTATCCATCTCATATTCCGATACCCAACTCTTTGGAGAAATATCTTGTCACAAGCCATTTTTCACGATGCTCGAGCCAAAACTGAACGGGTCATCAGTTTCTTTTCAGGATTCGCTCATATTCATCGCGCACAATGGAGAACTGGCATCATCTCATCTGGGGAATCGCTTTGCGGTCGGAAAGGAATGCCTCTATGACTGACACTCCTGTGACCATCGCTGGACGCTACGAGCTGGAACGCATCATCGGCCGTGGCGGTATGGCGGAAGTCTGGCGTGCTCGAGATACGCGTCTGGGTCGTCTCGTCGCGGTCAAAAGACTACGCGTAGACCTCGCCACTGATCACACCTTCCAGGCTCGTTTTCAGCGTGAAGCTCAAGCGGCTGCAGGGTTGAATCATCCCAATATCGTCAGCGTCTACGACACTGGCGAAGTGGTCGATCCGTCTACTGGCATCATGGTTCCATATATCGTGATGGAATTGGTTGAGGGACGAACCTTACGCGAAATCTTGCGTTCAGGAGAGCCTATCGCCCCCAATCAAGCCTTTACCTATGTCAGCGGCGTATTGGAGGCTTTGAGTTATTCACATCGCCACCACATCGTCCATAGAGATATCAAACCGGCAAATGTCATGATTACCCCCACCGGACAGGTGAAGGTGATGGACTTCGGTATCGCCCGGGCAGTATCCGATACGTCCGCGACGATGACTCAAACAGCCGCTGTGATCGGTACCGCTCAATATCTCTCCCCCGAACAGGCTCGAGGCCAACAGGTAGACGCTCGTTCCGATATCTATTCCACTGGATGTCTGCTCTATGAATTGTTGACCGCACGTCCGCCATTCCAAGGGGATTCCCCGGTCAGCGTGGCCTATCAGCATGTGCGTGAAATGCCAGCTTTCCCATCGCAACTTGATGATGAGATCACCTCGCAAATGGATGCGGTGACGATGAAAGCTTTGGCGAAAAATCCCGATGAACGCTATCAGACGGCTCGGCAGATGGCCGATGATTGTTGGAGATTGCTCAATGGACATAAGATAACCGCCGCTTTCCCCGCTGTCGCTCCAGGAGCCGACTATGATTCAGCTCCCACCCGTGCTCTACCAGCAGATCAAGATCCCGTAGATTGGGAAGCCACGACAGCTCTCTCCCCCGCTCAGACCTCACAGATGGATGCTGTGGACAAACCCGCGAAGCGTCGCGGCTTATCCGCGGCGACATGGGTATTGATCGTCTTGCTCATCTTGGCGCTGAGCACTCTCGGTTTCTTCGTCTGGAAGGTGATGGCTCCCGATCCGAATGAAAATATCGTTGCCGTTCCCGAAGTGATCGGTTTTCAAGAGGAAGCCGCTCGCGACCAGATTGAAAAACAGCGTCTTGTCGTCCGTGTCGAACACGCCGCAGGCCCTGCGGAAGGACGCGGTACTGTCATGAAACAAGATCCCGTTGGAGGATCCAATGTCGATATCGGATCGACGGTATCCATCACCATCAATGACGGTCCTCCATCTGCGACGATTCCTGAAGATCTGATCGGTACGAGCTCCGTGGAAGCTCAAAAGAAACTGAAGGCAGCCGGTTTTTCCAATATCGTCGTCTTGGATTCCCCTGCCGGTCAAGAACCTCCTGAATCGAAAGAGAAAGACATCACCCGTGTCTCTCCCGAGCCGGGGACTGAGGTGAGCACCGATCAGCAGATCACCCTCTATGCCGCCACAGGTCAATCTCCGGTACCGAATGTCATCGGATTATCAGAAGAGGAAGCCCGTTCCACTTTGGAACAGGCTGGATTCACTCAGGTTGAGGTGCGTAAAACCAAGACGAACGATCATCCAGAAGACACTGTGGTGACGGTATTACCCAATGTGGGAGATACCTGGGCGCGCTCGAAGAAGATCATCATTGAAGTGGCGCAAAAAGCACCAGAACCAACACTTCCCGCCACTCAACCTCCGGCAGGAGCGACACCATCAGCTCCTTCGCACACAGAACCCACGCACGTCCCCTAGAGGTGACGATCTGGGGTATCTCTTGCGATCATAGACACCCCAGATCACCCCCTCAGGTAGATATTGAACGTTGAACTTGCCATACTGTTTTAAGATCGCACTATTAACGAAGGAGATTCCGTGCCTGAGTCTAAGATTCGTAAGGCTGCCGCTGAGAAGAAATTAGCCAAACGCGAAGCGGCGAGCGCTGAACGTCGCGCCAACCATCAGGCAAAGGCACAGATGCTTGCAGGTAGCCGAGATTGGGTGCCGTGGGTATTCGTCCCGATGGGTCTGCTCGGGGTCTTGTGGCTTCTCGTCTTCTATGTGGCGGGATACCGTATCGGTTTCATGACTGCGATCGGTAACTGGAATTATGCTGTCGGTCTGGGATTGATCGCCGGTTCTTTCGTGGTCTCAACCATGTGGAAATGATGCGTTTTCATGATGGGGGTCGATCATCGACCCCCATCATTTTATGCCTTAGAGGCGTTATCTTCCTGCTGAGCTCTTTCTAAATCTTCAGCGTATTCGTCCACGATGATGGTGGAGCGTTTCATCAATTTTGTCCGATAGGCGGCTCTACCCAACATCTGAGCCGAGATCGGCGCGGCGATGAGTTGAAAGATGATGACCAAAGCCATCGTCGCACTTACACGCATATCTGCCATGACCAAAGACAGGCCGCTACACAGCAGAATCACCCCTAGAACTTGTGGTTTCGTCGCCGCATGCATTCTGGAAAAGAGCCCCGACATCCTCAGCAGGCCATAGGAGGTGATGAGGGTCAGCAGACACCCTGATGCGATGAGAACAACCCCGATATATTGAACGATCATCATTCCTCCTCATTCTCATCAAGGTCAGGGTGAAGTTCATCGGCATCGTCGTCGATCTCCTCATTCAGCTCGCCAGGATCGTTTTCAATCCTGCCTCCAGCGAAACCTGTGTCGATGGAGAACGATTCCGGATAGCGTACCCCGGTATCGGTAGAACCCGAAAGGTTGATAATCGACTGAGATTGGGAGAAACGGGCGATCGCTGTGGACGAGATGAAACCGACCGATGCGAAAAGCACGAGAAGGGGAAGTAGATCGATCCGTCCACTTATCGCCATGACCACCACGACAATACCCATCGAAGCTGAGGTGACGACATCCAAAGTGACAGCTCGATCCAAATTCGTTGGACCTTTATTGAGACGAATCGCCAAGAGGATCAAGGCGATCACCAACATACCCAATGAGATCATCAGTAATCCGATCATGATTCCTCCTCTCGCGCCTTCCAGATCTCACCTCTTAATTGGCAGTGCTCACGCCATTCCTCTTCGCTGAGGCGTCCAGCTTTCATCGACCCAGAGGGACGATAGCCTGCATCCATCAACTCATCTGCCGTTGCGAAAGCGCGCAAGATACGCTCCTCTTGAACGATCACCGATCTATGAGCAGCTTTTAACGCGTCGTCTCCCTCATCCACATTGAAAAGGTGGACATACATCACACCGGTTCGACGGTGGGCTTCGATGACGATAGAACCGGGAATCAAAGCGGTTAAACCGGCTGTCGCGGCGAGAAAACCGTCAGAATGGGCATGGGTTTGCACTCGGATAATCGCCTCGTGAGGAGTGCGTCCGCTCATGATGACATGGACGATTTTGAGTGAAGCGACGATCAGATCGTAGATGAAGCAGATGATAAGTCTGCAAAGAGCCCATGGACGTATGACGAAGGTGCGCACTCGTCCATGAGGCATGGGAAAGATCCAGGTGACACATATCGCAATCACCATTCCTGCCACCACATTTCCCCAGGTCACATCCCCCCAGAGAGCTACCCATAGACAGGTGAGCAAGACGATGGGAATCCCGGAGATATATCTGTTCATCGGCTCTCCTGAGGACTTGGCGATGGTGTGGGTTCGATAGACGATGATGGCTTAGCCGATGGGGATGCCGTCGGCAGAGGAGGTTTGATCGTAGGGGCTAGATCGCTATTAGGCTCGATGGTATTTTCCGTATGGGATTGTCCGGTTCCCCGCTGCGCATCGGGGAATACGGCGACGACATAGGGAACTTGGGCTTGTAACTCCACAGCCGCTCTGCGCGCATAGGAATAGGCTGGTCCGCCGAAGACGCTCAAGGCGGTGGATAAGATCACCAAAGCTGCCGTCGAGATGGTCATGATTGGTGGTAGTGGACGATTCTCTATCTCCTCGTCCGCTTTCTGCCAAAAGATCATATTCCATGCACGAATCAACACGTAGAGGGTGAGGAAGGAAGAGAGCACACCTGTAGCGATCATCGCGATCGATAAAGAGTCCATCTGAACTGCTGATGCTGAGATCAATCCGATCTTGCCGATGAATCCAGAGAAAGGCGGTAGGCCTGCGAGGTTCAGCGCTGGAATGAAATAGACAATGGCGATGAATGGAGAGGTAGCCAACATCGATCCGAGGGCGATCAAGGAGGTAGTTCTGGTCTTCCACTCGATCAATCCAGTGACGAGAAAGAGAGCTGTTTGGACGATGATGTGATGAGCCGTATAGAAAATCGCTGCGGCATAGCCATCCACACTTCCACTACCAACACCCCACAGCATGAATCCGATATGGCTGACCAGAGTGAAGGAGAGCAGACGTTTCAGATCGTCTTGGGCGATAGCCCCAAGGATACCGATCACCATGGTGATCGCTCCGAGAATTGAGATCACCGTATGAAATCCCCGATCGGCAAAGACAATCGTTTGGGTGCGGATAATCGCGTAAACCCCCACCTTCGTCAGCAAACCAGCGAAGACGGCTGTCACAGGAGCTGGTGCTGTGGGATAGGAGTCAGGCAACCACGCCGACAAAGGAAAGACAGCGGCTTTCACGCCAAAAGCGATAAAGAGCATCGCTTGGATCAAGGAGGCTACCACCGGATCGATCTCGGGCAGACGGAGAGCGATTTGCGCTAAATTCACCGTGCCGACAGCGGCATAGACCATCGCCAATGCAGTGAGGAAGATCACCGATGAAAAAACCGAGACGATGACATAGATCGATCCCGCCCTCATACGATCACGCGTTCCCCCCAAGGTGATGAGAACGAATGAAGCGATCAGTAGAATTTCAAATCCGACGTAGAGATTGAAAAGATCACCTGTCAAAAAGGCATTCGATACCCCTGCCGACAAGATGAGAAAGGTCGGCTGATAGACAGCGATCGGGATGCGCTGTGATTCATCGATATCTTGAGGCAACGAGAACAGCAAGACCGCTAGGGTGACGGCCACTGAGATCAGCAGCATGAGAGCGCTCAGACGATCCCCGACCAGGGTAATTCCGACGGGAGCTGACCAGCCACCGACGTCCAAAGTGATCGGCCCGTTGCGCACCAACCAGGTAATTGCACATGCGTCGAGACAAACCACCGTCAATGTCGCCACCGAGATAGCTCGCTGAATGGTGGGGTGTCTGACGAAAAGCAGACATAATGCTGCCCCGATGAAAGGTAAGAGGACAGGGATTCCCAATAGCCACGACCAGTCGTTCATCATCGGCTTCCTCCCGTGCTCTCATCGACTCCTTCAGCCGATATGACGATATCCACATCGTCTGTATCCTCGGTTTCGTCAGCGATCGTGGAGGCTTGATCTTCTAGCGACTCGCCTGAATCGTCCGTCTTGGCCTCTGCGACCAGATCGCGAGCCGCATTGATCGCGATACGGCGATCTTCACGGTCATCTTGAACCTCATCATTTCCGTTGAGCTGCCAAGATCGATAGGACATCGCCAAGATGAATGCGGTCAAGGTTAACGAGATGACAATTGCGGTCAATACCATCGCTTGAGGGAGGGGATCCGACATCTGATCGACCTCACTATGACCGATGATGGGTGGAGCTCCCGCCCGTCCGCCAGCCATCATGAGCATCATATTGATCCCATAGGTGACCAGACAGGTGCCGATCACGATACGCGATAGCGACCTTTCTAAAATCAAGATGACCCCTCCCCCGACGAGGAAGGCGATGAGAATCAGCAAAGCTGCGGATGGGGTCATGTCGATCATCGGATCGCCTCCGCTTCTATCTCACCGAGATGGTCGAGGGCTCGCATATCTTCACCGGGAATGACCTCATCTTGGACGATGACTGTCTCGTTATGAGCTACCTCAGGAGCGCTTGTCCCCTCAGCTTCAGCTTGACGGTCAATTTGAGCGCCAAGAGAGGTGAGAATATCGGCGATCAAACCGATGACGATGAGGTAGACGCCGATATCGAAGAACAATGCCGTCGCGATATGGACATGATGGAAGATCGGCAGATTGACATCGACGACGGTCGTTTGCAGAATCGTTCCTCCAATAGCGACCGGGACAAGAGCTGCGATGGTGGCGATCATCATCCCGCTTCCCAAAATAAAACCGGGACGCACACGAATCGCCAAAGCCAACTCATATCGTCCACCTGCCAAATAGCGCATCGCTAAGGCGATACCAGCGATACCAGCCCCTGCGAAACCGCCTCCGGGATTGTTATGTCCGCTGAAGAGCAAGAAGAGGGAGAAACAGATCAGAGGGTGGAAAAGCAGACGTGCCCCGATCTCAAAGACCAAAGAGCGTCGGATGGGAGCCAGAGTGGCGCTCCCCGATAACCAGGTGCGTCCACGTGGCGCCCAACGCGAAATATCTGGTGATGAAACCCCTTGTGAAAGGCGGGATTCTGCTCCAGCTCTCCTCTCACAATAGTGATGACCCCATACGGAACGCTTCTCGGTCGCCTTCTTCATAAGGGAGGAAAGATCGCGTCTTGGACGTTGACGAATGAAGATCAATGACGCCACACCTGTTGCTGCAGCGAGTAAAACCGAGATCTCGCCTAGGGTGTCCCAGGCTCGAGTATCGACGAGGGTGACGTTGACGATATTGCGTCCATATCCGAAACTGAGCACCTCGGATGGGTAGTCCACTGTCACTGGCTCATGGATACGGGCATTGGCGGCGAACCATCCCAAAAATGCCACGCTGACACCGCTCAAGGCTCCGATGAGAATCCTGGTAAGACGGCTTGACATCCACGGACGATAGGTGAAATAGGGTGGTAGAC
>JAEZYG010000012.1 GCA_023419175.1 Actinomycetes bacterium | reverse complement strand
TTATTCGTGCCGTAGGTGATATCGGCAGCGTATTGACTGCGACGTTCAGCAGGACGCATCGGGGATAGAATGACGCCAACATTTAATCCCAGGAAATGATGGACACGTCCCATCTGCTCGGATTGATATTGAGCGAGATAATCGTTGACGGTCACCACATGGACACCTTTACCCGATAAAGCATTGAGATAGCTGGGCATCAAGGCGACGATGGTTTTACCTTCACCCGTCTTCATCTCGGCGATATTGCAGCGATGAAGAGCGGCTCCACCCATGAGCTGAACGTCAAACGGACGCTTGCCTAAAACCCTGCGACACGCCTCGCGGATGGTTGCAAACGCCTCAGGGAGGAGATCGTCAAGGCTTTCCCCATTATCAATCCGTTGACGAAAATCAGCTGTTTGCCCACGCAATTCCTCGTCACTCATAGCGAGGTAATCGTCTTCGATGGAATTGATGTGATCGGCAGTACGGCGGAGAGCCTTGAGGGTACGTCCCTCACCGAAATTGAGCATACGATCGATGAAGCTCACAGATCTTTCCTTTTCGTCATCAGTCTCGCTGCGGAAAGCAGCCTCCCCCATTGTAGTTGGTGAACGTGCACAGATGAATTCTCACCGTGCAAGGAGCGTTACCATAGGTGGCGCTGTCTTAACGTATCGATTCACTTGTCCTCTTTATCTAGAGGCTAGCCGTATCAAAGCCATAAGCATAATGATGATAAAACGTATCTGCTTTAATAATTCATCTACCAAGAAAATATAAATCCTTTCCGATTACACCTCATCGACTAATCGAGCAAGATCTAGCACAGGCGGATTGATTCATTACCTGGGGAAATTCTTGTCGCCCTTATCGCTTCTCCTTAAACGGCTGAATAGAAGAAAAACCCTAGAAAATTACCAATACAATGCTTTAGCGATCATGACAGAGCGATAAAGCGCAACTATCTCATAGGTCTACTAAACAGAGCATTCACATAATGATTCACATGCGGAGACGAAGGTATATCAACTACGTATTTCTGTGTTAGCATCGGGTTCTCTTTTCTAATTCACATGGACAAAGGAGCCCGCTGGTGTCATCACCTTCGCCCCAACTAGATAAGGAAACTTTCCACCAATTTCTCCGTCGTCAACGCACGATCCTCGCCGTTGCTTTCGTCGGCTATGTATGCGCTTACCTTGTGCGCAATAACTTCAAGCTCATGAGTCACGACATGATCGACCAGTACGGCTGGGATAAGCTCAATGTCGCTGCACTGCTCACCTGCTTCACCGTCACTTACGGCTTCGGCAAATTCTTCATGGGCGCACTTGCCGATCGGGTGAGCTTGAAAAATCTCTTCGGAGGTTCTCTTGCAGCCGCAGCGGTGCTGTGCATCCTCATGGGGTTGACGAAAAATTTCTGGTTAATCGCTGTCATTCTCATCTTGGTCGGTCTCATCCAAGGAGCTCTCGCCCCTTCAAGCCAAGCTATGATCGCCAACTACTATCCAAATGCGACACGAGGAGCGGCAATCGCTGGCTGGAATGTCTCTCAAAATGTCGGATCAGCTCTTCTTCCCATGCTTATCGGCGGTATTGGGCTCGTCGTTCCCGGTCATATATCTTTAGCCTTCATCGTCCCTGGTGTTATCGTTCTCGCCATCGCTTATTTCGTATGGCGTTTCGGCGGAGATAATCCTGAAAAGGACGGATTTGGCACTCTACGCGATATCTACGGGCGTGAAGGCGAACCGAATGTCGGAGAGGATTCCTCGACTGAGCAGGGGTACTGGTCACTCATCGGACGCTATGTCTTCCTCAACCCCGGATTGTTACTTGTCGGTTTTATCAATGCGGCTTTGTACTTTGTCCGTTTCGGTGTCGAAGACTGGATGCCGATCTACCTATCTGAAGTCGGTTTTTCCAAGACCCACTATCTCACTGCCGTGTCTATGCTCGAATGGGTTGCTATTCCTGGCACCCTTTTCTTCGCCTGGCTAGCTGTGCGCTATGCAAATAAGATGACAATCGTTGGTGCCATCGGGCTGTTGACGATGGCAGGACTCGTACTCGCTTATGAGGCGATCAGCTATACGGGAACGACCTCCTATGTCTTGTTACTTGTCGTATCTGGAGCCTTGGGGACGCTCATCTATGGCCCACAATTGATCGTCAACATTCTGACGCTGAATTTCGTTCCCCTTAAAGTTGCTGGAACCGCCTTGGGATTCGTTGGTCTCATGGCCTACTTGATCGGCAATCTAGGAGCTAATTGGCTGATGCCTCTTCTCGCTGAACACGCCTCATGGACTGTCTCTTACGGTGTTGTGGCAGGGCTATCAGCCTTATCTGGCATCGGCTATCTGATTTTGGCCAGACGCGAACGTCGAGTGGTCACAGTTTAGAGGAGATAATAACCTTCTTCACATCTCATATTTAAAAGATCTATCGACGTACTCATCTTTTCTAGAGTGCAGATAGAGACAAAGCCAGGGGACATCATTCCCTGGCTTTGTCTCGTAATGCACGATTCCATCTCACACCCACAGATCCCCGTCTTATCAGATCTTCAGCAATGACCAATCGATATCATCAATGAACACTGATTAACTTATGAGACTTGAAATATATGGCTGCTAAAAGGAGGGGATCTTCACCTCCTCTAGCGTGCATCTTGGAGCTGATAGGACGTTCTCAATGAGTTCTATTCACAGATCATCTGCGATAGATAGCACTCCCCCTCATCTGGGAGAGGTATAGATGTGACTAATTATCTAAATGCACGATGGCGGCACTCATCGGTGCCGCCATCGTGCATTGTCAATTCACTTTTCTTCTATTTTGAGATGAATAACGCCATAGTCATAGGCGCGACGACGGTAGACGACACTGGGTTGAGAGGATTCAGCATCGACATAGAGGAAGAAATCGTGACCGACCAATTCCATCTCGTCGAGAGCTTGAGCAAGTGTTAATGGAGTGGCGGTGAAATTCTTCTCACGCACAACCAACGGCCCTTCACCTGTCACTTCAATACCGGCGATATTGAATGTCTCTTCCTTCTCTTTATCCGTTTCAAGAGGGGAAGTCTCGATCGGTTCAAATCCATAGGATTCCAAATCTTTAATACCGCGCAGACCACGATGCCGCTTGCGCCGATCAGCCGCCTTACGCAACTGCGTAGTCAAACGGTCAGTGGCTTTATCAAATGCGATCATCTTATCGGCTGCATGAGCGCTGGCTCTCACGACAGGGCCAGCTCCTCTCAATGTGATCTCGCAGCGAATATCGTCATTGGGATCGCCTTTAGATTCATTGCTGGTCAATTCCACCTCAACGCGACTGACTCGATCTCGCAACTTTGCAATGGTCGCTGTCAGACGTTCGCTGATCTGCTCTTTCTGGGTCTCGTTGATCGACAGATGCCGTCCAGTGATACTGACGTCCATGATCATTCCTCCCTGGCTTATCGCCCTTGGGTGCTCAAGCACCGACTGTTATCGAGCATGCACAACCGCTCTATAACTGTCAGGTCGATCGTGCTATGCCATAGCTTCACGTTATCGCTCTTCACCTCTCTTCGCAGGGTTTTCCACAAATTCATCGTCGTATTACTTGGCAA
>JAEZYG010000006.1 GCA_023419175.1 Actinomycetes bacterium | reverse complement strand
ATTCCATATAGCGATCTCCGATCTTCCGACACAGGCCGATGTTGTCGTGACTCAAAATATGCTCCTCGACCGGGTGAAAGAGAAGATGCCTGATAGCCATATTGTTGGAATCGATGATTTCGTCAATGCTCCCGAATACGACGAATTGATCTCATCGATCCTCGATGCCTCGCAGGATAAGTCATGATCGATGCTGTCGTGATGGATTTCGATGGAGTCATCATCGATTCGGAAAAACTGTGGTACGTCATCATACGGGATTGGCTTGAGAATAATTGTGATTATCGTCTGAAGATAGATGAATTTCTCATCTGTGTAGGATCTCATATCGATGATCTGATCTCTTCGTTGAAGGATAAAGGTATATCTTTCTCCATTCCGCGTTTCCTTGAAGAAACGAAAGAAGATTTCATTGAGCGATCTTCTCAGATAGCTGAGATGAATGGAGTTAGCTCCTTCCTTAGGACAGTGAAGGATCATGGTCTTCTTCTAGGATTAGCGACGTCCTCTCGAAAGGAAAAGCCCTACTATCATTTGAAACGTTTGGGGTTATTTCCTCTTTTCGATGTTATTGTCACAGCAGAGATGGTGGATCATATCAAACCAGCTCCAGATCTCTACCTCTTAGCTGCACAGATGCTTGGATGTGAACCCCATCGCTGCCTAGCGATTGAGGATTCCTATAATGGTCTTCTATCCGCTCAAAAAGCTGGATTGAAAACTCTCGTTATCCCTAATGAGATTACCCGTAATTTATCTTTAGAAAATACTGATTTTCGATGTGATTCCTTAGCGAATCTGTCGATTGAAGAATTCATATCAGATCAGAAAGAATGATTATGACTAGCTTATCTATCGATAGAGATACTATCCGTCTTGGATTATCTGCATCCGATTGGGAAGAAGGAATACGGCTCGCTTCCGCACCGCTTATAGAAAAAGGATCTATCGAGAAGCGATATGTAGACGCAATGATCGACTCGGTGCATCGAAATGGACCTTATTTCGTCTTAACTCGCGGAATGGCATTGGCTCACGCTCGCCCAGAAGATGGAGTCATCAAAGCAGATCTTGCCCTTGCCACATTTCATACGCCTTTAACTTTTCATGCAGGGGATAACGACCCGGTACGACTCATCATCGTACTTGCGGCTCAAGATTCCCATAGCCATCTTGATGTGATTTCTGCATTAGCCGATGTGATATCCGATCCAGAAAGTCTTGGTCAGCTCATCGAAGCGCAAGAGATTTCGCAGGTCGTATCACTGTTAAACGAGGAGATGAAATGAGCGATCAAAAAATTCGAGTAGGTGTGATCGGCGTCGGACAGATGGGAACCTATCACGCCAGAATTTATCAAGATATTCACGGAGTTGAGCTTGTTGCTCTAGCTGAAAGCAGCGAAGAAAGACGATCCTCTCTCGCTACGGAATTTCCCTTAGTTAATATCTATAGTGATTATCGAGAATTAATTGAGCGGGATGATATTGATGCTGTCTCTATCGTCCTTCCCGACAATATGCATCGAGACGCTGTCGAGATGGCGGTACGCCATGACAAGCACATTCTTCTTGAAAAACCGCTGACAAAAGATCTTGATGATGCCTATGCTCTCTATGAGATTCTCAAAGATTATGACAAGGTCTTTACCACAGGTTTCCTCTTGCGTTTCGATCCTCGTTTTTCTTCGATTAAAGACCGAATTCAATCGGGGAAGATGGGGGATATCGTCCATGCATATGTGCGCAGAAACAGCCCTATCATTGGACCGCGTCGTTATATCGGGGCATCCGATTTGAGTATGCATGTGATGATTCACGATATCGACTATCTCAATTGGTGGATCGATTCTCCAGTAGAGAAGGTCTTTGCAAAGTCGAGAAGTGTTCGGTTAAGCGAATATGGCATGAATGATGTGATCTATGCCATTCTCACCTATGCCAATGGCGTGATCGCATGTCTGGAAGCGTGTTGGGTACTTCCTGAGAATTCTCCCACAATCATTGACGACAAGGTAGAAATTGTCGGCACGAAAGCTGTGGCATATATCGATTCATGTGATTATGGTGTCCGTTTTATTGAAGAAGAGGGGACGATAGAATATCCCGATTCGCGACATTGGTATGAGGTAAATGGACATATCCGTGGAGATCTCTATGAAGAACTCAATGCTTTTATCACCAATATTGTCTGTGAAGAAAAATCGATCGTTACGGTAGAGCAATCCCTTGAATCTGTAAAGATCGTAGACGCTATTGAACGTTCTCTAGCTGAAGGGCGAGAGGTAACACTCGATTAGAAATTAGGGGGGAAGGTAATAGTTAATCCTTCCCCCCCCCATATAGAATTATTCGCTGACCTCTACACCTGAACTTCGCAAAACCTCACTCAATTTTTGAGCAGCTGCCATGACTGCAACGGCATGGAGTCGTCCAGGTTGGTAGGTGAGACGTTCGATAGGTCCTGAAACGGTGACAGCGGCGATCACTTTTCCCCCTGGTGATCTGACCGGTGCGCTGACAGAGGCCACGCCTTTTTCCCTAGCAGCGACCGATTGAGCCCAACCGTTACGGCGAACCATCGCCAAAGATTCCAAGGAGAAATTGGCAGCTTTCACATCGTTATGGATCTTTGTGGGATCCTCCCAGGCCAACAGAATCTGAGCGGCAGAACCGGCTGTCATGGGAAGTTGGCTACCCACGGGAATGGAATCGCGTAGACCACTGGGGCGATCTGCGCAGGCGACACATACACGAACATCGCCGTTACGGCGGAAAAGTTGAGCAGATTCTCCGGTGATATCTCGTAGACGGGATAGAACAGGATGGGCAGTAGCTAAGAGTCGATCCTCTCCAGCAGCAGCGGCGAGTTCACTCAGTCGAGGACCGAGGATGAAACGTCCTTGTAAATCGCGTCCAACAAAGCGGTGATGTTCCAAAGCAACCGCTAGACGGTGAGCAGTCGGTCGAGCTAGACCAGTCGATTGAACCAATCCAGCCAATGTCATAGGCCCCGACTCAAGAGCGGTGAGAACCATTGTCGCTTTGTCGAGAACGCCAACCCCCGAAGATTCTTCCACGGTGATAAACCGTATCATATTTCAAAATATCGTCATTAATTTTTTCAATAATTCTTATTATTGTGTTCTACACTTTGCGGCTCATTGTCTGTCTCTCGGGCTAAAATGAAGAAAGTAAGAAAGAGAGGCGTTATGAGCGAATCACGGATCAATCTCGCACTTGTCTTCGGCGGACAAAGTAGCGAACATGCCATTTCCTGTCTCACAGCGGCCAATATCTGCGCCGCATTAGATCAAGAGCGCTATCACATCGTTGCGATAGCTATCGACCGTGATGGACTATGGCGAAAAATCACGACTGATCGTCTATATGACATTGCTCGCTCGAACCCTCTTCCGCATGTTCCGGACGACCTTCCATGTGCTCACCTTTACAGAGATGGGGATCAGGTATATGCGGCGGTTATAGATGAGGATCGGCTCGTCCAAAAAGAACGTGTCGATCTCGCATTCGCTCCTCTCCATGGCTCCTATGGTGAAGATGGAACCATACAAGGACTGTTTGAGATGCTTGGTCTTGCCTATGTGGGATCGGGTGTAGCAGCAAGCGCCAATGCAATGGATAAATATTTGATGAAAGTGGCTTTTGAAGCTGCTGGGATTCCCGTAGGGCCTTATGTGGCGATGAGAGCTCAACAGTGGGATGAAGATCGTGAGATCTGGCGTCATAAAATCTCTGATTTGGCTCTCCCCATCTTCGTTAAACCGGCACGTGGGGGATCGTCTGTAGGAATCGTCAAAGTAGATCGCTGGGAAGATCTTGATAAGGCGATAGACGAAGCTCGCCGTCACGATCCACATCTGGTCATAGAAGAGGGCATCGTTGGGGCTCGAGAGATTGAATGCGCTGTCCTAGGGCCACGTAATGGAGGATCGATACGAACCTCACCTTTGGGTGAGATCGTGATGAAAGACGATTCTGCCTTCTACGATTTTGAGGCGAAATATCTTCCCGAAGGGCAGGTGGAACTCAAAATACCCACCGAGGTCACAGCTGAAGAATTGGAAGCTGTTCACGCTTGTGCCCGTCAAGCCTTTACGGCATTGGGATGTGAAGGCTTGGCTCGCGTCGATGTCTTCTTGACACAAGATGGTCAAGTACTTGTCAATGAGGTCAATACCATGCCAGGTTTCACCCGATTATCGATGTTCCCAGCTCTATGGGACGTCGGTGGAATCGCATATGGCGAATTGCTCAGCGATCTTATCGATCAAGCCCTAGAACGAACCACCACCATTTTGCGTTGAGATCGACAGAAAGTGACTGTGAACTGATTATGAGCGCTGATCCCACACTTGCCGATATCGGGGAGTTCTCCCTCATCTCTCAGCTTGTGCGTTCACTCACCATGCCACCATTTGTCTCGGTAGGCCCAGGAGATGATGCGGCTGTCTATCTCGTCAACGGTTCATCTGTGACCAGCGTCGATATGCTCGTTGAAAATGTCGATTTCCGTAAAGCATGGTCATCTCCAAGTGATATCGGACGCAAGAGTGTTGCGGTCAATGTCGCCGATATCGAAGCGATGGGAGCTGTACCGCGTGCGATGGTCATCGCTTTGGGCTTACCCTCGTCCACCCCTGTGACGTGGGTGAAAGAATTCTTCGCAGGTATGAGAGAGGAATCTGACAAAGCCCATATCTGTCTTGTCGGTGGAGATATCAGCCAAGCAGAGCAGATTACGGTTTCTTTGACAGCGATTGGAGAAACACAAGGACGTCAACCTATCGTCCGATCCGGAGCTCATATAGGAGATATCGTCGCCTATCGCGGACGATTGGGCTGGGCGGCTGCTGGACTTGCCGCCTTGCGCAGAGGATTTAGATCTCCACGAGCTGTCGTGGACGCTCAACGCCATCCCGATATCCCCTATGGAGCTGGAGTTGAAGCCGCTGAGGCTGGAGCAACATCCATGATCGATATTTCCGATGGTCTGATAGCCGATCTTTACCATGTGGCCACTGCCAGCAATGTGACCATCGCTTTAGAAAAAGCTCTTTTTACAGTCGATGATCCGGTAGCGACAGTCTCGTCTGCTCTCAATATCGATCCTTTGGATTTTCTCCTCAACGGAGGAGAGGATCACGCACTTGTCGCCACATTCCCGCCAGATCATCTCCCGGAAAATTGGCAGCCAATCGGTACGGTTATCGACCCCGATCCAGATGGATCTGCTGTCATAGTCGATCAGACAATCTGTTCTCCTACGACTGGGTGGCAACATTTCGCCTCCTGATGAATTGATTTATCTGCGGCGTGGAGAAGCCATTTCATCATCTGGCTAGGTTAATCTACCCATCATGGCGACCCGTGCATCTTCTGCTGCGCGCTCTCGTTCCAGCAACTCGCGTTCGACGGGTGGGCGTTCGAGAGCACGCTCACGTTCTGCTTCTTCGCAGCATTCCTCCCGTTCACGTACCCGCAAGACAGTGAATTCATCCGATATCTTTTCGGCTACCTGGAAAGTGACAGCTCGTGGACTAGGAACTCTCGTCCGCAGTGTCGGTCGCGGTGCGCGCTCTGTCGATCCTCAGATCAGACGAGATGGAGCAGGTCTTTTTCTCCTCTGTGCAGGGGTTATCGTCGCTTCATCGTTATGGTTGACCATTCCTGGACCTGTGGGGGAGTGGCTACGCTCCACATTGGCTTTCATCTTCGGAAAGATGAGTGCCATTATTCCGCTTTTCCTTTTCCTTATGAGCGTGCGCACCTTGCGCAACCCTGAAGCTAATGGGCCGATGGGTCGTCAGCTGATCGGGTGGAGCGTCTTTCTTTTCGGAATGCAAGGTATCATCAACCTCTTTTCCAATCCCTTGGCCATGCCTTCCGATCCGGATCGTCTGCGCCAATATGGGGGGATTATCGGATATATCTCTTCTTCAATGCTCGTCCAGCTTTTTCCACTCTGGCTTTCAGGATTCCTTCTCGGTGTGATCGTGCTCTTCGGTGCATTGGTCATCATCGGTCGTCCAATCAACGAGTGGATCGAGATGGGACGTAGAGCGGGCAAGGCGATTGCCCATCTTCTTGGGGCGCGAGTACAAGCCCGTCAGGAAAAAATGCGTTACGGCGTCGATGAAGCCTACGATTCGCCTCTTGTCGATGATACGGACGATGATCACAGCTCAGAGCCTGAAGACAGTGTTGATCACAATGATCGGATCACGGAAAAGGATCGAGATCGTCTCAATGATGAAAAGCTTTTTGAAGTCATCGAGATGGAACAGCCCTCGTTGCCTTTGCCACTCGAACCCGCTGCCAGTCATGAGGATCTCGAGATGCCATCGAGCGATCATGAATCTTCACTCACCCCCATCTGTCCTCCCAGTGCAGATGGAAGTTATATCTTGCCCGATACATCGCTTCTGCGTCCTGGAACTGTCGCCAAAGCCCGTACTGAAGCGTCAGATGCGATCGTAGGAAAATTACAAGCAGTTCTCGAAGAATTCGGAATCGATGCTGAGGTTACCGGATACACCCGTGGTCCTACTGTCACCCGTTATCAGATTGAGGTGGGAAGTGGTGTTAAAGTCGAAAAGGTAACAGCTCTATCAAAGAATATCGCCTATGCGGTCGCCTCGCCCGATGTGAGGATTCTAAGCCCTATTCCTGGCAAGTCTGCCATCGGTATTGAGATTCCAAATCGTGATAAAGAGGTTGTCTCACTCGGCGACGTATTGCGTTCTCAGAAGGCTCGTAACGATCAACATCCTCTCATCGTCGGTCTCGGTAAAGATGTCGAAGGTGGCTATGTTATCGCCAATGTCGCCAAGATGCCCCATCTTCTTGTCGCGGGAGCAACTGGATCGGGTAAATCGAGTTTCGTCAACTCATTGATTACCTCGATTATGATGCGAGCTACACCCGAGCAAGTTCGCATGATGCTGGTTGATCCCAAGCGTGTTGAGCTCAATCAATATGAGGGAATTCCTCATCTGCTGACACCGATTATCACCAATCCAAAGAAAGCCGCTGACGCTCTTGGCTGGGTCGTCAAAGAGATGGATCATCGCTACGATGACCTTGCCGCCTTCGGATTCCGTCATGTGGACGATTTCAATAAGGCTGTGAGAGCTGGCGAGGTGCAGCTACCCGAAGGAAGCGAAAGGATTCTTGCTCCCTATCCCTATCTGCTGGTTGTCGTTGACGAGTTGGCAGATTTGATGATGGTTGCTCCACGCGATGTGGAAGATTCCATCGTGCGCATTACCCAGCTTGCGCGAGCGGCAGGTATCCATCTCGTCTTGGCGACTCAGCGTCCCTCCATCGACGTGGTGACCGGTCTTATCAAGGCCAACGTCCCTTCGCGTTTGGCATTTGCTACCAGCTCAATGACCGATTCACGAGTCATCCTCGATCAGCCGGGAGCAGAAAAACTCGTCGGACAAGGCGATGGGCTTTTCCTACCGATGGGAGCAGCTAAACCCATGCGAGTTCAAGGAGCTTGGGTAACTGAGGCAGAAATTCGAGATGTCGTCCAGACGATCAAAGCCCAATCAGCTCCTGATTATCGTCAAGATGTCCACGAGGCTTTAGAAACTCCAAAGAAAGTCGCTGAAGATATCGGTGACGATCTCGAACTTGTTCTCGATGCAGCTCGTCAGGTGATTGAATTGCAGTTGGGATCGACATCTATGCTGCAACGTAAATTGCGTATCGGTTTCGCTAAAGCTGGACGCATTATGGATATTCTAGAGACCCGCGGGATTGTCGGTCCGTCTGAAGGATCTAAAGCTCGCGAAGTGCTCGTAGGTCCTGATGCCTTAGAAGAAACTCTTGAAGCCCTCTCTTCTGGGGCATGATCTGTCAACAGATAAGGGAAATGATGACCACCAGTGTGCATATGATAAGCCTCGGTTGCGCCCGCAACGATGTCGATTCCGAAGAATTGGCTGGACGCTTAGAAGCTGGAGGTTTTCACCTTGTAGATCGTCCAGAAGATGCTCAAGTCATCATGGTCAATACCTGCGGATTTATAGAGCAGGCAAAAAAAGACTCTATCGATACTCTTCTTGCAGCCGCCGATTATAAGAAGGATAAAGCTCAAGCTGTCGTGGCTGTAGGCTGTATGGCTCAACGCTATGGACAAGAGTTAGCCGACGCTCTTCCCGAAGCAGACGCTGTTTTAGGTTTTGATTCCTATCGAGATATCGCAGCCACTTTGCAAAAGATCGTGGACGAAGGTTCGCTTCCTTCCCACACTCCCCACGATCGGCGAAAACTATTACCTTTGGCTCCCATCGAACGTCCACAAGCTGCTAGTGCAGTTCCTGGACATAGCATTATGCGAGATTTGGTGGCCGAAAAGCATCTGAGCGATCTTGCAGCTCCTTCTGGTCCGCGTCCTCTAAGGAAACGCCTGGATAACTCACCATTCGCTCCTTTGAAAATCGCCTCTGGATGCGATCGCCGTTGCGGTTTTTGCGCAATTCCATCCTTTAGAGGCTCCTATCTATCGCGGCCGATAGATGAGGTCGTCGCAGAAGCGCGCTGGCTGGTAACACAAGGTGTTAGCGAAGTGATGCTCGTCAGTGAAAATTCCTCCAGCTATGGGAAAGATTTTGCAGATCGCGATGCCTTATCCCATCTGCTCAAAGCGTTGAATGACGTGGATGGGTTGACCTGGATTCGAGTGAGCTATCTTCAACCGGCTGAGATTCGTCCATCGCTATTGGATGCGATGGCACGATATGACAAGGTCGTTCCCTATTACGATCTATCTTTCCAGCACGCATCGGCATCCGTTTTGAAAAAGATGAGACGCTTTGGAGATGCTGAACACTTCTTAGGATTGATCGAAAAGATCAGGAAAGAACGTCCAGATGCTGGTTTTAGAACTAATGTGATTGTGGGCTATCCCGGAGAAAAGGATCGCGATGTAGAAATCTTGAGCGATTTCATTACTGAAGCGATGCTCGATATCGTCGGGGTCTTTTCCTATTCGGATGAGGAAGGGACATACGCTGCGACTTTGGATGACCATCTCGATCCTGAGACCATCCAGATGCGCCATGAACAGATCGCTTCTATCGCTGAGCATATGTGCAACGAACGTGCTGCTGAACGCATAGGGACGAGGGTGAAAGTCCTTGTTGAATCCAATGAAGATGGAATCTATACCGGACGAAGTGCCCACCAAGGCCCCGAGGTGGACGGGGTGACCATCCTCGATCTGGAAAGGAATGCTTCCTATTCTGTCGGGGATTATTGCGATGCGATTATCGTAGATACTGAGGGGATCGATCTGATTGCCCAGCCGCTTCAACAGACAGGAGCATGACATGTCGGAATCATCGCGGGTCAAATTCGCCTGGAATGTACC
>JAEZYG010000057.1 GCA_023419175.1 Actinomycetes bacterium | reverse complement strand
ATGCCACACCTCGCACATGACGTAGGCGCCCTTGTAGCCCACGCATTTTCACGATGCCTATGGCATCTAAGCGCAGATGGGAGACAAAACAGCGATGGCTTCTTCTCCACTCGAGAGCAAGACGATATAGCGTATTGAGTTTCTTACGGGTAATCGCTTCAAGAGGATCTCCATAGCGATAGGAAGAGCGCGTCTTCACCTCACAAATCGCTGCTATAGGACCTTGAGATGTTGGTTCGAGGGCGACGATATCGATCTCGCCGCTGCGCGTCCTCCAATTTCTCTCAACGATCTGCCACCCTAAAGATTCCAGATAGTCACATGCACACTGCTCACCCCATCGGGCTAAAGGGATAGCCGAGTGATAAGGAGTCTCGATCTTCACATATGGAAAGCGGATATCGTTCATTGCTCTTACCTCCCGATCTCGTTATGGGAGTGAAGAGTAAAAAACGACGCTTATCCACAGATTTTTCTGACAGTGCGTTCAGCCTTTTATCTCGACCTATTCAGGAACTTCCAACTCCCGATGTTGAAGTTCCTCAATAGAGACATCTCGGAAGGTGAGCACCTTAGCCGATTTAACGAATCGTGCTGGACGGTACATATCCCATACCCAAGCGTCCGCCATGGAGACTTCATAATAGACATCCCCACCTTCTGTGCGCACTTTCAAATCGACAGCATTACATAGGTAGAAACGTCTTTCCGTTTCAACAGCATAGGTAAAGATGTCAACGACATCTTTATACTCACGGTATAGATCCAGCTCGAGTTTTGACTCGTAAGCTTCTAGGTCCTCAGCGCTCATGATGAAAGCTACTCTAGCGCGAGCAAGGGCTGAGATACAGTGGATCTCTCATGACGGCGGCTGGCTTGCTGAACATTGGAATAACTACGCCTATGGATCTCGCAAGGTCCATATGTCTCCAAAGCTTGCTGATGAACCTTGGTGCAATAGCCTTTATGCCCAGAAAAACCATAGCCAGTATAGAGATTGTCGTAGTCATCCATGATCTGATCGCGTATAACTTTCGCCAGGATTGATGCTGCGCTGATAGAGGCAGCAACCTGATCGCCTTTCCATAAGGCCAAAGAGGGCATCGGCAACCCAGGGACGAAAAAACCATCTGTGAGAGCATAGGCAGGAAGAGGATCCAATTGGACGATCGCCCTGCGCAAACCTTGCAGGTCAGCCTCCTGCATGCCTAGATGATCGCATTCATCAGCTTCAATACGACTCACGGCCCATGCCAATGCTTTTTGTTGAATCTGCTGAGCTAAATCACAGCGCCGTTTCGCCGTCAGCTTCTTAGAATCGTTCAACCCGTCAATAGGATCATTGGGATTCAATATCACCGCAGCAGCTACCAGTGGACCAGCGCACGCTCCCCTACCAGCTTCGTCCGCTCCAGCTATCGGAGAAAAACCCGCATCGATCAAACGGCGTTCATATATATACAGATCCATGTCAACGGCGATAGCACGAGATCGGATCGATAACAGCTTCCTCTGGCGCCTCTTGAAGAGGATCAGGAACCGACTTAAAGGTTTCAGGTTGATGGAATATCCGTAGACGATCAAAGGGGAAAATCGTCGAGACGACAGGTCCAACCACATCATCCTCAGGAATAAAAGCATGAGCCCCTGGAGCATATCCAGGTTTAGTCTCACACAGATGAAGACGTGAATCCCCCGAATTATTGCGATGATCGCCTAAGACAAACAGATGTCCTTTAGGGACGATGACATGGAAAGGGGTTATAGACGGATCGACTAGACGATCCCCTTCTCGATAGAGGTAATCTTCGTCAATGGGCTGTCCGTTAACCTCAATCTTACCGTCCGTATTGCAACAGGTGACCTCATCTCCAGACGTTCCAATCACCCTTTTCACCAGATAGCCTTGAGTGCTATCTGGCAGAAGCCACATCTTTTCTAGAGTTTTCTTGAAAGAATTCTTCGTTCCTTCTTGAGACCCCATCCATGTCGCTCCTGGATCTTTGAAGACGACGATATCTCCACGTTCAACCGAGCCAAGACGCAAAGCAGCAATCCGATCTTGACGTTCCAAAGTCTGCTGCATTGAACCGCTAGGAACTTGGAAGATCTGAACGATGCAGATCCGTAAAAAGGCGGTGACGATAAGGGCAATCAATACCGCACCCAGTAATTCAGCTAGAAAACGAACTGTGGATTTAGCCTTAGTCTTCGATCTCTGTCGAGAGGGGCGACGCTGTCCATCGGCAAGAACTGCCGGTGGCTCTGGTTGCTCGTAGTTCACACCTATCACCTGCCTTATGCCATAGCCATGATAGCCCTTGTGGACAAGGGCATAGAAAAAGACCCCATCATTTGACGGGGTCTTCTCGATAAGATCAGCGCTCGCGGCGCTCCTTGATCTTGGCAGCCTTTCCACGACGGGTACGCAGATAGTACAGCTTGGCTCGACGTACTGCACCGTGACGCTCGACCTCGATCTTGTCGATAATCGGCGAATGCAGCGGGAAGGTACGCTCCACACCTGTGCCATAGCTGATCTTGCGAACGGTGAAAGCCTCGGTTACTCCTGATCCATTGCGAGCGATCACAACACCAGCAAAAACCTGGATACGGGATTTATTACCTTCAACGACGCGCACGTGAACGCGCACAGAATCGCCAGGACGGAATTCGGGGATATCATCGCGCAAAGAAGCTTTATTCAGCTCAGCGATAACTTGATTCATCATAGCTGTCCTCGTCGGTGCCACAGGTCACCTCGGGTTGTGTCGTATCGATACCAATGCCGTGGTCAATCCCCCTGTGGCAGGGTCCGCAGCGCTGGCAACCTTGTCATTATGACATAGAGCAGCGCTCGGAGGCGAATCCGAGCGCTGCCATCAGAAGATCAGTTCGTCCAACCGTCCTTACGGAACAAAGAGGAGACCAGATCACGGTTGAGATGCGAGATGGACTCGAGAGGAATGCCCTTCGGGCAAACCGCAGCGCATTCACCGATATTGGTACATGCACCGAACCCTTCAGCATCATGCTGTCCGACCATATTCTGAACGCGCAGATAGCGCTCGGGCTGTCCTTGCGGAAGATTGGCCAGATGGGTCACCTTAGCAGAGGTGAAGAGCATAGCGGACGCATTCGGACATGCTGCTACACATGCTCCACAACCGATACAGGTCGCGTTATCGAAAGCACGATCAGATTGCAGCTTCGGAGCGGGAACCGAATGAGCATCGGGAGCCGCACCCGTGTTGACCGAGATAAAGCCGCCAGCTTGAATAACGCGATCCAAAGCCGTGCGATCGACGATGAGATCCTTCAATACCGGGAAAGGCTCAGCCTTCCACGGTTCGATGGTGATCGTATCGCCGTCCTTAAAGGAACGCATGTGCAGCTGACAGGTGGTCGTCGGAACCGGTGAATTACCGCGTCCATGAGCGGTACCGTTGATGACCAGGCCGCACATACCGCAAATACCTTCACGGCAGTCAGAGTCGAATGCCACCGGCTCCTCACCCTGGACGGTCAGCTGCTCATTGAGCATATCGAGCATCTCAAGGAAGCTCATATCCTCGCTGACACCGTCGATGACATAATCGACCATCTTTCCCTGTTCGGCGCCACGTGCCTGACGCCAGATCTTAAGTGTCAGTTTCACTTGTAACTCCGTTGCTTCAGCTCGATTGCCTTGTAGATGAGCGGCTCTTTGTGGAGAACCGGCTTGTTACCAGCTCCCGTCCACTCCCAGGCGGCGACATAGGCGAATTCCTCATCGTGACGCAAAGCCTCGCCATCTTCCGTCTGGTGCTCGACGCGGAAGTGACCACCGCAAGACTCGCGACGATGCAAAGCATCAATACACATCAACTCACCCAGCTCGAAGAAGTCGGCCAAACGTCCGGCACGTTCGAGGGTCTGATTGAGATCCATCGCCTCACCTGTGACCTTGACGTCATGCCAGAATTCATCGCGCAGATCGCGGATCATGCCGATGGCCTTCTTCAAGCCAGCCTCGCTACGAGCCATACCGCAGTATTCCCACATAATCTGGCCGAGAGCCTTGTGGAAATCGTCCACGGTACGAGAGCCCTTAATCGACAAGAGCTTATCGATACGAGCCTTAGTCGCCTCCACGGCTTCCACAACAGCCGGGTCATTATCCGGCAAGGTTCCCTCATGATTCTTGGCGAGGTAGTCGTTGATGGTATTCGGCAAGACGAAATATCCATCTGCCAGACCCTGCATGAGAGCCGAAGCACCGAGACGGTTGGCACCGTGATCGGAGAAGTTGGCTTCACCTGTGCAGAAGAGACCGGGAATGGTGGTCTGCAAATCGTAATCAACCCAAACGCCACCCATGGTGTAGTGAACGGCGGGGTAGATACGCATCGGAACCTCATAGGGGTCTTCAGCGGTGATCTGCTTGTACATGTCGAAGAGGTTTCCGTACTTGACCTCAACGCCACGCTTGCCCATACGGTTAATCGCATCGGAGAAGTCGAGGTAAACACCGCGACGTACTTGACGCTTGTTGCCGTTCTCGTCCACCTCGGTCACAGCCGGGCCAACACCGCGTCCCTCATCGCAAACATTCTTTGCTTGACGGGAAGCGATATCGCGAGGCACCAGGTTACCGAAAGCGGGATAGATGCGTTCGAGATAGTAATCGCGATCCTCTTCAGGAATATCGCGGGGATCCTTATCGCAATCCTCAGCCTTCTTGGGAACCCAGATACGTCCATCGTTACGCAACGATTCTGACATCAAGGTCAGCTTCGACTGATTTGAGCCGTGGACGGGAATACAGGTCGGGTGGATCTGGGTATAGCAGGGGTTGCCGAAATAGGCGCCCTTGCGGTGCGCACGCCACGCAGCGGTGACGTTACATCCCATGGCGTTGGTCGAAAGGAAGAAAACGTTGCCATAGCCACCTGTTGCCAAGACGACAGCATCGGCAGTATGAGCTGTCACTTCACCTGTGACCATATCGCGAGCGACGATACCGCGAGCATGACCATCTTTAACGATGAGTTCCATCATCTCGTGACGGGCGAACATCTTGACAGTTCCAGCGGCAACCTGACGTTCTAGAGCCTGATAAGCGCCGATCAAGAGCTGCTGTCCGGTTTGTCCACGAGCATAGAAGGTGCGCTGCACCTGAACGCCACCGAAGGAACGGGTATCGAGCAGACCGCCGTATTCACGGGCAAAAGGAACGCCTTGAGCGACGCACTGGTCGATGATATTGGCCGATACCTCGGCGAGACGGTGGACATTGGTCTCGCGGGCGCGATAGTCGCCGCCCTTGACGGTGTCATAGAACAGACGGAAGGTTGAGTCGTTATCGTTCTTGTAATTCTTCGCTGCGTTGATACCGCCCTGTGCCGCGATCGAATGGGCGCGACGGGGGGAATCCTGGTAGCAGAAGTTCAAGACGTTATAGCCTGCCTCGCCCAATGATGCGGCGGCAGCTCCACCAGCCAGACCGGTACCGACCACGATGATGGTGATCTTACGACGGTTGGCGGGGTTGACGAGGGCTGCACGGAATTGACGGTCAGCCCAGACCTTCTCGATAGGAAGGCTGGTATCAGCCTTTGTATCGCGGATCTCTTCGCCGACGCTGTAGTAGTCGTAATCGCCGGCGGGAATATTGCTAACTAACGTGTGCTCAGGCATTGGGGAAAATCACTCCTGCGTAGATGAGAACCGGCGTGATCATGAAGCCGACGTAGAGCAAGATCGAAACGATCCACGAGCAGACCTTAAGGATCTTCTCACTGAAGGCTCCAGTACGCACACCGATGGTGCAGAAAGCGCTGTAGAAACCGTGCCAGATGTGGAGGCAGACGGCGGCCATCCAAATGGCATAGGCCAACAGCACCCACCAAATCTGGAAAGCCAGGACAACGCGCTCATGAGGCGCAACGGTGGTAACTCCAGCCGGATAGTTCACCGTGATGACCTCTGCAGTGAACTGCAACAGGTGAACGACGACGCCGACGACAATGATGATACCGCCCCAGATCATGGTGCGAGCAGCGAAGCTGCCTGCAAGGTAGCGCTGCTTGAAATAGCGCCCCAGGCCGGTTGCATCGTAATCGCGGAAGGTGAGCTGGACAGCGAAGACCATATGCACCAAAGCAGAGAAGGCCAGTGCGATCCTAAACAGCCACAAGAAAAGCTTGGGCGGCATGATCGGATAGAGGAACATTCTCAGGTAATGGGAATATTCATCGAACTCCGCGCCGTTATCAGGAAGGAGCAATTTGGAATTGCCGAACATGTGCATGAGCAAGAACGCCACCAGGATCAGACCTGTAAGCGCCATCAAGACCTTTCGTGCCACGGTCGAGCGGCTTGCACGTCTGTGAGGCGTCGTGCTCGCATCGCGAGTAGTTAATTGGGTTGCCACATTGCGAAGTCTAAACCTTTTAATTGAGGCTAATCCACTTTATTTCACGCCTATGAACTAAGGTTCACCTTAGAGTTTGCGAGCAAATCGGGACGCCGTGTCTCCGTTAAGAGTCTGGATTGTTCCTGACGCCATGCAGCAATCTTGGCGTGGTTGCCACTCAACAAGATCTCGGGTACATCCATTCCCCGCCAGGAGGCGGGTTTCGTGTAATTGGGGTATTCGAGCAATCCCCCGGATGCCTGAGAATGGGATTCTTCAACGATGGATTCAGGATTGCCTACCACACCGGGAACGAGTCGAACAATCGCTTCAATCATCGCGATAGATGCCACTTCTCCCCCATTGAGAACATAATCGCCGATACTGTACTCGCGAACTTCGACCCTCTCAGCAGCCCAATCGATGACGCGGCGATCGATTCCTTCATATCGTCCACATGCAAAGATCAACTGATCGACTTCGACCAACTCATCTGCGGCTTTCTGATCAAAACGATAGCCACTGGGACTTGGAACGATCATGACTGTGCGTTCAGCACGTCGCGACAAGATTGCGTCTAAACACTCTCCCCACGGTTCGGGTTTCATCACCATTCCGGCTCCACCGCCATAGGGTGTGTCGTCTACCGTCCGATGACGATCATGAGTCCAATCGCGCAGGTCATGGATATCCACATGAATCAATCCATGTTGACGAGCTTTCCCGATAAGGGAGAGATCTAACGGGGAAAAATAGTCCGGAAAGATGGTGACGATATCGATTTTCACCTCGCCTCCTGAGCGTTGTCATCGAGCAGCCCATCAATATCGGCAATGCCTATATAGCCTTCATCACAATTGACAATGGGCACGAGAGCTTCCACGAATGGGATGAGGCGTTCTATTCCATCACAGTCAACTGCGAGAAGATCTTGAGCTCCATTGTGATAGACCCTGCTCACCTTCCCTCGGATCACGCCATGGACATCTTTCACCGCGAGGCCTATGAGATGGCGATCAAAGAATTCATCGTCTTTCTCAGGTGTTTCTGAGATATCCACATCTGCCCATAGACGAATCCCTCTCAAGGATTCAGCAGCATTCCTATCATCGATACCTTCAAGGCGGACGATCAAGCGTCCGCTATGCCAACGCGATGCAGCGATAACCCACGCTCGATCCTCATGATGAACTGTAGAGCCCGTTGAGAAACGCTTGTCAACCTCATCTGTGGCGACATCAACGACCAGTTCACCCCTCACCCCGTGAGGACGAACGATTCGTCCTACGATGACTTCAACTGTTCCCTCAGTGCTCATTGATCTCCTCTAGGAATGTGAAATGCCCCACCCTCAGGGAGGATGGGGCATAGATCATAGCTGTCAGCGACGCGAACGGCGACGATCCCCATCGACAAAATCGATGCGAACCTGCTCACGTCCAGCAAGGGCAGCCATCACGGTGCGCAAAGCTGTCGCAGTACGTCCATGACGACCGATCACCTTGCCGATGTCATTGGGATGGACGCGGACTTCCAAGATGCGACGATTACGCAACTGACGATCTCGAACGCGCACCTCATCGGGCGAAGTAACGATACCTCGCACCAGGTGCTCGAGAGCTTCTGCCAGCATGGATCAGGCCTCGCCGGCTTCGTCGGAAGCAGCTTCGGCTTCAGCCTCAGGCGCTACATCCTCAGTAGCCTCAGCTTTCTTGGACTTGCTGATAGCTTCCGTGGTGGGCTCGCCGTCAGCTTCAGCTAAAGCAGCATTGAAACGAGCCAGCTTATCGACAGGCTCAGGCTGGGGAAGAACACCGGAAGGGCAATCCTCACCGGTGAACTTCTGCCAGTCGCCTGTACGCTTCAGCAAAGCGACGACAGCTTCAGTCGGCTGAGCTCCAACACCAAGCCAGTACTGGACGCGCTCGGAATCGATCTTAATGACCGAAGGATCGTTCTTGGGATGGTAGATGCCGATATCTTCGATCGACTGTCCATCGCGCGGAGCGCGAGAATCCATCACGACGACGCGGTAATGAGGTGAGCGGATCTTACCCATCCGCTTCAGACGAATCTTGGTTGCCACTTGAGTGGTTTCTCCTGTGTGTGAAAATCGGCAATGCCTCGCGTTTCGCGTGTGGGGCACGCGACGTCGAGACTTCGGTCCTGCGTCGCCAGTGTTGAGAGGGCACCTGGACACAGACGCACTGCCATTGTGCCAGAGAATAGAGGTAAAAGAAAACCGACTTAGAAACGCGGTAGGTAAGAGACGATCGATCCTCTCAACATCACCAATTCCACCGCTCTTAGAGCAGATACTCCTTGACGGGGATCTTTACTCGTCACGATTAGATCTGCGCTATGACCTACCTTCAACTCTTCAGCGCCTAGCCAGCGACGCGCTCCCCACGAGCAGGCATTGAGAGCGAAATCGTTATCGACAAGTTTGGCTAAAAGTTCCGCCTCCTCAGCGATTCGCCCATGACATAATGTGCCGCCAGCATCTGTCCCTGCATAGATTGCTACGCCCGCTTCGTGAGCCGCCCTCAAGGTATCAAAACGTCTGGCATGTAGATCGCGCATATGAGCGCTATAGCGAGGGAATTTTGCCTCCCCAGCCGCAGCAAAGATGGGGAAATTCTCCAAATTCGTCATGGTGGGAACAAGAGCGACAGAGCGCTCAGCCATAGCCGCAATCACCTCATCGCTCAACCCTGTACCGTGTTCGATACAGTCGATACCCGCCTCGACAAGTTGGGCGACAGATTCTTCAGCAAAGCAATGAGCGGTCACCTTCACACCCATTTCATGGGCTTTAGCGATCGCCTCTGCAGCGCGATCTTTAGGCCATAGGGGAGCCAGATCACCGCATCGACGATCGATCCAATCCCCCACCAATTTGATCCATCCATCTCCTCGCTTGGCTTGGCGTTCCACTTCGGCAACGAGATCGTCTGGCTCAACCTCAGCTGCGAAATTGCGAATATAGCGTTTTTCACGAGCAATGTGACGTCCAGCTCTGATGATGCGAGGCAGAGCGGGATCCTCGTCCATCCAATGGGTATCGACAGGAGCTCCCGCATCACGTATCAACAGCACACCGCTATTACGGTCGGTTAGCGCTTGAGCATAGGCGGTTTGACGATCTACCGCCCCTGGAGCACCCAGACCGATATGACAGTGGGCATCGACGAGTCCAGGCAGAATATAGCAATCGCCAAGATCAATCGTTTCAGCACCGTGAACAGGACCATCGACGATCATTCCCTCAGCGATCCACAGATCGCTTACTTCACCTTCGGGGAGGAGTGTCCCGCGCAGATGCCACATTGTCATACCCTTCTCACCACGGCTTATTCTGTTGAGATTTCAGCATATTTTGCAGATCGGCAGGCAATTTGAAATCAGCCATCGCCTGTTGAAGAGCTTCGGGATCCTGCGGGATCTCGGTATGCTGAACCGGTTTTCCGCTCTCTTTCCTCGCCTTCATCGCAGCCTTACGTTTGTCCTTGACTTTCTTTGCCTTGCGTTTTGGTTGACGCACACCTGGCATACCAGGCATCGCAGGCATACCAGGCATCGCATTGCCCATCATCTTGCCCATGGACGACATCATCTTGCGAGCTTGAACGAAACGATTGACCAAATCGTTCACATCTTTAACGCTCACACCGGCTCCTCGCGCAATACGAGCTCGACGCGATCCGTTGAGAATATCGACATCAGCTCTTTCGGCTGGAGTCATCGACTTGATGATGGCTTCAATGCGATCAACTTCTTTCTCATCGATCTGATTCAAAGCCGCCATCTGAGAGGCACCCGGCAGCATTCCGAAAATCTTCGACAGCGGCCCCATCTTGCGCAGCTGCTGCATTTGAGCGAGAAAATCATCCAATCCAAACTGACCACGCGTCAATAATTTCTCGGCCGCTTTAGCAGATTGCTCGCGATCGAAAGTGCGTTCTGCCTGCTCGATCAGCGTAAGAATATCGCCCATCCCCAAGATACGATCCGCCATACGGTCGGGGTGGAAAAGGTCGAAATCACGCAGTTGCTCCCCAGAGGAGGCGAAGATGATCGGTTTACCCAAGACTCTAGCGATGGACAAAGCTGCACCGCCACGGGCATCGCCGTCCAGTTTGGTCAGCACAACCCCGTCGATACCCACTCCATCTTGGAATGCTTGAGCGGTGCTCACCGCATCTTGACCGATCATGGCGTCTACGACGAAAAGGGTTTCGTCTGGCGATGTGGCCGCCTTGATCTGGGCGGCCTGCCTCATCATCTCCTCATCGACGCCCAGACGACCAGCCGTATCGATGATGACCACATCGTGCAATTTGTGACGAGCAACCTCGATAGCTTCCTGTGCGACGGCGACAGGATCACCAATTCCATTCCCTGGCTGCGGGGCATAGCAGGCGACCTTAGCCCGTTCAGCCATGACTTGAAGCTGCTGGACAGCGTTGGGACGTTGCAAATCGGCAGCGACTAAGAGGGGAGCATGTCCTTGGTCTTTAAGCCAATAGGCCAATTTACCTGCCAGTGTGGTCTTACCTGCTCCTTGGAGACCTGCCAGCATGATGACCGTGGGCGGATTTTTAGCGAAACGAAGGTGCCTAGTCTGTCCACCGAGAATGGCGATCAGCTCTTCATTGACGATCTTTATAATCTGTTGAGACGGATTGAGAGCTTTCGATAGCTCAACTTCAGCCGCTTTCGCCTTTAGATTGGCGATGAATTCTTTGACGACTGCCAAGTTGACGTCCGCCTCGAGGAGGGCGATACGGATTTCACGAGCTGTGGCATCGATATCTGCCTGAGTCAATCTCCCCTTAGAGCGCAGGGAGGAAAAAGTGGAAGCTAACCGTTCTTGAAGAGTGTCAAACACGCCTCATCTACCTTTCAGCATGTGGGATTCAGTCGCCGAGCAGACCGTCAACGAATAGTTCAGCGTCAAAGGGAGCTAGATCGTCCGCTCCCTCACCGAGTCCGATAAATTTCACAGGAACATTCAATTCCTTTTGAACCTGGATTACGATTCCACCCTTGGCAGAACCGTCCAATTTCGTCAAGACGATACCTGTCACATCGACGACCTCGGCGAAGATGCGAGCCTGAGTTAATCCGTTCTGTCCGGTCGTGGCATCGATAACGAGCAATACCTCACTGACTTCGCCCTTCTTCTCGATGACCCGCTTGACTTTGCCCAATTCGTCCATCAGACCGACCTTATTGTGCAAACGTCCAGCGGTATCAATAAGCACCACATCGGCTTGATCGTTTTGTCCTTGTTCAACAGCGCGATAGGCGACAGAGGCGGGATCAGCTCCTTCGTCTGCACGAACGGTAGTCGCCCCGATACGCTCACCCCATGTCGTGAGCTGTTCTGCGGCAGCAGCACGGAAGGTATCGGCAGCTCCAAAGACCACGCTCTTACCTTCGGCAACGAGCATACGTCCCAACTTGCCGACAGTGGTGGTCTTTCCGGTTCCATTTACACCGACCATCATGATGAGCGATGGACGTTGCTCACCTAAATGTAGGGAGCGATCCCAGGTGGGATCGACAAGATCGATCAGGTGACGACGCAAGAGAGCTTTCGCGTGGGAGGGGTCGGAAATGCCGTCAATTTTAAGCTGATGACGCAGTTTTTCCACCAGCTCAGTGGTCGGCCCTACCCCGAGATCGGAGGTGATGAGAGTCGTTTCAAAATCTTCCCATGTTTCCTCATCGATCAGATCGGAGCTGAGAAGGTCAGCGAGTGCTCGAGCCAAAGCATTTGAACTAGACGACAGCTTCCTGCGCAGACGCACCATGCGCGAAGCTCCAGGCTCAATGCTTTCATCGACAGCTAAAGCGCTCCTGTCTTGCTCAACAGGTTCGATAAGTTCGGCTTCAGCAACACCTTCGATACTCGGTTTTTCAGGTGCCGCTTCAAGATCTGCTTTCCTCTTGGCATAGAGAATCGACCCGTAGGCGACCAATGAGGTGAGAAGGACACCGCCGACTATGATCCAAAAAAACCACTCCACCCGTCCAAGATTAGCGCCTTAACATAGAGAAATTCGATTGGGCTGCGACACGATTCTTATGAAAACAACTTTGCTCTCCATGTCGCGCTATCTCAAACAGCTATGAGAAAGAACCTTTATAGCCTGACGCAAAATCGCTACAGGGTGGACGACTATGGCGACTAGAGAAAAGAGTGATCGGGTCGGTCATGCACTCTTTCCTCATTCAGATCACCAAAGCTCTCTTGGTCTCGAAAGACAAGAAATACCCATCTCGTCATCGCACATCTTCACACGGAAATATCGATAATCTCTACTGAGCGCCACACAGTAGCACCGACATCGCTTCTACTCGACAGGGATATCGGTTTCCTGGCCGATCAGCATATATATCGTATGGAAAGCTTTAGGGGTATTTTCATCGTCACCTATGAAGATTTTTCCTGGACAGGTGAAAGATCCACATCATCGTCTTTGAGATGATGCTGTGCTGATAAGTTCTCACCGCTCTCATCTGGTGATCTGGATATTTTGATCGCTAAGAGACGTTCCAGACACGCTGGCGGCTCAGCTTCTCCGTTGAGATGATCTGTAATGGTTTTAGCTCGTTGAAGCCATCGTTCAGAGCTTCTCTGCTCAATCCACCAGAAACGATATGCGCTCATCACCGTAATAAGAACAGCTCCAGCTAAGATAATGATCGCGATCATGGCGATAATGAGCACAAACACCTTTCCTCCTACACAGTATCTTCTTCCATTATTGAGGGAGAAAAAGATATTTCTAATCGCATAGAGGATTTGACAGCAGATTTCAGTAAAGCCTTAGCTTTTCTTCACCTTCAGGAGCTCACAAGACGTTGCGAGATCACCGTAGAAATACCATCGCTCGCCATGGTAACCCCATAGAGAGCATCGGCTACTTCCATCGTCTTTTTGTGGTGGGTAATCACCAGAAGCTGAGAAGAACGTCTCAATTCCTCATAGATCGATAGAAGACGCGACAGATTCACATCATCTAGGGCAGCCTCCACCTCGTCCAAGATATAGAAAGGACTTGGACGAGCGATGAAGAGCGAGATCAAAAAAGCCACCGCCACCAACGAACGCTCTCCCCCAGACAGCAGTGATAGGCGAGTGACCTTCTTTCCAGCAGGACGAGCCAGAACGTCAATTCCGGTGGTGAGCATATCCTCAGGATCGGTCAGGACAAGCCTGCCTTTTCCACCGGGGAAAAGTCGGGTGAAAACCTCGGAGAAAGTCTGCTCCACATCTCGATATGCTGCGGTGAATACCTCATGGACGCGATGGTCTATCTGTTCGATCATCGCAAGTAAGTCCTTTTTAGTTTTCGATACATCATCAAGCTGTTCGACGAGAAATTGATGGCGCTCGTTCAACGCATCGAATTCCTCCAATGCTAAGGGATTGACTTGTCCGAGAGCTTTGAGATCCCGTCTCGCTTTCCTCTGTCTTTTCTCCTGTTCACCTCGATTGAAAGCGACTGTGACAATCTCGTCTACCCCCTCAACGCATAGGGGAATCATCTGATCAGGACCGTATCCTTCGATGAGTTCATCGCCTCCCATACCCACCTCGCTCATCGCCTGAGCTTCAATCTGTTCAGCCTTGAGGCTCAGCTCCACGATCGCCAATTGATCGGCATGGGCTGTGCTTGTCAGCTCATTCAAAGATTGCTGAACACGATTCACTTCATCTCGTCGCTCCCGTATTCTCCTCTCTATCTGTTCGCGTTGTCCTGTGAGCTTTTCTTTGTCACATTGGATATGGTGAGCGATCTTTTCCACCTGCTCATCCATCCACCGACATGCCTGTTCAATGGCGCGTGCTCTTTCAGCTTGCCGTTGAGCTTTCACAGCTTTGAGCTGAGCTTGAGCTAAAGCATGTCTTTCTTGACGTGCAGCACGTCTATAGAAATCAGCTTTCCCCGCAATAGAACGCTGACGTTCCTCTGCTGCTCTCAAAGCCAATCGAGCTTCTAATTCTTCACTGCGTGCCTGTCGCGCCTGAACAGATGCGCGATCTTTCTGCTCGGGATCGGGAAGCTCAATCTGTTCGCAAGATGCGATCTGTCGGCGCTGTTCATATTCGTCATATCGACTCTGATCGTTTTCAATCCGCGACTGAGCTGCCCCCAACATCGTTATAAGGCGTTGTTTTTCCTCGTCCACGCTGCGGACACGCTGTTCATAGCTAGCGATCTTCTTGAGTAGTTCTCGACGTTTACTATCCAGATGATGACGTTGTGCACGGATCTTATCGAGCTGTTCACGACATCTTTTCTCGTCATCTTCACAGATCTGCAATTCATCACGGGATGCACAAAGCAGATCGTTATATCGTTTCTCTTCCTTAAGACTTGCTGTGAGCAAAGCCTCGATTTCTAAACGTGGACGTTGACGATAGTGCCCCACCACGACTCCATAAGGCATATAGCGGTGTCCTTGGCACGTAGCGATCTGAGAATCCGGATAGAGTGTGCGACATGCACGAGCCGTTGCACAATCTCGAGCGAGGATGGCACCATCGAGCAAAGATTCGATGACTGCCCCATAGCGATCCTCATAGGTGATCGCTTCGAGAGCCCATATCGCTCCATCTGGAAGATCGCGTGAAATATGAGCCGCATTTCTTCTATCTGCGCATAACAGCTCGACCCTATCGGCTTGTTTCTCTGTGAGAAGATCTACCAATCTATCGAGATGATCCGTCTCGATCAGAACCGAATCGCTGTGATGATCTAGCAGTGCAACGACCGCTTTCTCCCATGAAGGATCTATCTGGATCGCCTCGCCTAGGAGGCGTGAGCTTCCTTGCTGGGCAATGAGCTCATGAGCATCTATCGCCACTTTATCGACCTCAATAGCGGCACGGTATGCCTCGCATCTGGCAATCTCGGCTTGGTGTGAGGCAATAGACGAGCGTATTTCCTGCTCACGAGCGCGCAGATTTTCTCGCCGACTTTCCATATCGACAATCTGTTCGTCATATCTGGCTATCGACTCGCCAAGATTTTTTTCATCGGCGGCTAAAGCCTCATATTCCCCATCGTCTATAGAGATAGCGCTCAATTCATCCAGACGTTTGCGATAGCGTTCGACCTCATCGCTGCTAGCTGTCAGACGAGCTGATATCGTGGCGATCTTCCCTTCGATCTTGGCTAAGCCTTCACGACGATCTGCGGCCGCTTTCATCTGAATTTGATAGCGATGATGGGCGCTGTATTCCTCTTCTTCCGCCTGCTGACGTCTATAGGTTGCCTGTTGCAACCTTTCCGTTGCCTGCTCAATTAAAGAGGCATATTCTTCCTCTTTTGCTTCAAAACGTGCAGCTTCTTGGTCAAGTTCCTCTGGGGATCGTGATGAGGTAATCGGCGAAGAAGACTTAAGATGATTCATTCTTTCTTGACAAATCGATTGTGTGGCGAGAAGACGTTCGCGCAAAGCTGCCGCTTCATAGAACATCTGCTGGTGCGCTTCGATGCGAGGAGTAAGAATCGCTAACTCATCTTCGTCTGCCCCTAATGCGTGACGAAGATCGCTTAAATTCTTCTCATATTGTTCACGCAATTGGGCATTTCGTTCCCCTTTCGCTCGATCGGATTGAAGAGCTAATCGAGCTTTGAGTAAATCATCAGCGAGCAGACGAGCCGTGGAATCACGCAGATCAGCTTGAATCTTTACCGCTCGTTTCGCCACTTCAGCTTGTCGTCCTAAAGGTTTAAGTTGACGGCGAAGCTCGGTGAGAATATCGCTCAAGCGATCCATATTGGCTTGAGTGCTTTCCAGTTTACGTAAGGCTCGCTCTTTGCGTCTGCGATGTTTCAACACCCCAGCGGCTTCTTCGATAAATCCTCGCCTCTGTTCAGGTGTGGCATGAAGAATTTGATCGAGTTGGCCTTGTCCAACGATGACATGCATCTGCCGCCCCATACCGCTATCGGAAAGCAGATCTTGAACGTCTAGAAGGCGACATGACGTGCCATTGATCGCATATTCAGATCCGCCATTGCGAAATAGTGTGCGGCTGATCGTCACTTCGGTGTAATCGATGGGCAGGGCACCATCGCTATTGTCGATTGTCAAGGAGACTTCAGCTCGCCCTAAAGGTGGACGCGAAGTCGTTCCAGCGAAGATGACATCATCCATCTTCGCTCCGCGTAAAGTCTTTGCACCCTGTTCCCCCATCACCCACGCCAGGGCATCGACGACATTGGATTTTCCTGAACCATTAGGTCCTACGATCGCGGTGATTCCCGGCTCAAAAGCCAATGTGGTCGATGAGGCGAAGGACTTGAATCCCTTCAAGGTTAGGGATTTGAGATACATCTCACTAGACCTTCACGGGTTTATCCTGACGGCGAATACGGAATGTCCACACTTTATTGACCAGATAGTTGATCGGCATGGTGAGGAAAATGGCGATCAGCTGAGCCCAATAGGCACGAGCTCTCAACCCTTCTGAATCGTTAAAAGGTGGGTCAGGTAAATAGATAGGTGATGTGGGATTGGTCAATAAAATCTTGATAATCAATCCGATAAAGGCGGCGACAGCGCCTACCAGGAAAAATTCCCAGGCTTCCAGCCACCAGCTACGAGGGTTATCCCTCTTGAAAGTCCACATGCGATTGATCTGAAAATTCCACAGATTCGCAATCAAGAAGGCGACGATCCATACGAGAGCTGTAAAACGGATCGCATATCCTGCACCGAGATGGAACAGGAGACGATTATCGTGTTGCACTCCCCCATTGAGCTGAGTCATCGCCCACGTCACGACGAGATTGACGACAACTCCAGAAGCCCCCACGATACCGAAACGAATGAATTGGCGGACGATCGCCAGCAGCGATTGAAAAGACACGACACTCCTAGTTGCTGCTAGCAGAGGGGAGATCTTCATTCGTAAGGGCAGAAAAAGCCTTCTCGGCTGCTATCTGTTCAGCCTGTTTCTTATTGCGCCCACACCCAGGGCCAAAGCGCAGATCATCGATATGAGCCCAGGCTTCAAAACGCTTATCGTGATCGGGACCCGACTCTAAAATTTCATAGACGACCGGCCCCATTCCTCGGGCGGCCGCCGCCTCCTGTAAAGAGGTTTTCCAATCCAAGCCGGCTCCGAGACGAGATGCCTCATCGACAAGAGGGTCAATAAGGTGGTGGACGAATCTCTCAGCTCCCTCTTTGACCTCAGAGAGGTAGATGGCACCGATTAACGCCTCGGTAGTATCTGCCAAAATGGAGGTTTTATCAGCTCCACCACTGGTAACTTCCCCTCGTCCCAATTTAACCAACGAACCGATTGACAGCTCTCGCGCCACATCGGCAAGGGATATTGCGCTGACCACACGGGCGCGCAATTTAGCTAATTTCCCCTCGGGAAGGTCGGGAAATGAACGGTAGAGATATTCGGTAACGATCACGCCAAGGACGGAATCTCCAAGAAATTCCAGACGCTCATTGGTCGGAATATTGCCATTTTCATAGGCATATGAGCGGTGAATGAGAGCAAGCTCGAAAAGCTGGGGATCGATATCGATCCCCAGCTTTTGAATAAGCTCAGTAAATGTGCCGTTGGGCACGATCAGGCTTCAAGCACCTGACGGCGCTGCCCACGAGGACCGTACTGGCCGCAGGAGGGGCAGGCGGTATGAGGCAGATGCTGCTCACGGCATGCCGGATTGGCACAGGTCACAGTCTGCACGACAGTGGTCTTCCACTGGGAACGACGAGACCGCGTATTGCTACGAGACATCTTCCGCTTGGGAACAGCCACGGTGGTTCTCCTTCTTCTGATTGCCCGGCTTAGAAGTGCTGCGCCTGGGCAGATTCTAAATGCGCCTTGAGGACGCACGCCCGTCTACGGTAGCAGTCTTTTGTCAATAAAGCGAATTGATCAGCTCTGATCCAATCCCTTCGCCAGATCGGCAAGACCTTCCCAACGCGGATCGATTTTCTCCCCATGCGAATGGTCTTGATTCTCATTGAGGTCGATTCCGCATTCAGGGCATAATCCCAAGCAATCTTCAGAGCACAAAGGCTGGAAAGGCAGATTAAGAACGACCGCCTCTCTCAAACAGATTTCCAAGTCGATCAGATCATCCACGACGAAAAGAGCATCTTCGTCCGCATCGCGGCCTGGATAAAAGAACAGCTCTTGAATCTCAAAATCGCCATGATCTTCAATCGTGGTCAAACAGCGCGAGCACTGTCCGACAAGATCAGCTGAGACTTCACCGCTGATAAGCACTCCCTCAACAACCGATTCACATCGCACATCGACTGCGATGTCCTCCCCTTCTGGCACCCCAATAGTTTCCAATCCGAGATTGGCAGGAGCCGGCAAGACATCATGTATCTCTTTGAGCTGACCAGGGCTTCGTATCAAATCGCAAATATTGATCGTCCACGGATTTCTCGGATCCAGTTTTTGACTTGTGCTCACGATCCCATTTTAGGACACGGCTTCGATAGCGACTAGCCCTGTAATCTCATCTGGGCTATACGCTCTTTAATCGCTTTATCGACCTTATCTGTGACGAAACGGGAGATATCTCCCCCGTTAAGAGCCACTTCTCGAAGCATGGACGACGAGATCGTCCCGAATTCACGGTGGGCGGGAAGAAGGATCGTCTCGATAGCGGACAGGTCGTAATTGAGCTGAGCCATTTGCAATTCGTAATCGAAATCGGAAGAAAATCTCAACCCTTTGACGATTGTTTGCGCTGAGTGCTCACGACAGAAATCGACCAGAAGACCTTCAAGAATCCTCACCTCAATGGTCGGATAATCTCTCAAAGCCTCGTGAGCCAACAGACAGCGTTCTTCAGATGTGAAGAGATGATTTTTCGTCGTATTCTTCCCGATCGCTACGATCAGACGATCGACCATCTGCGAGGCTCGGATGATGATATCCAGATGGCCTTTCGTGATCGGATCAAACGATCCAGGACAGATAGCTATGCGCATATCACACCTCCGTCTGCTCCATATGAGCAGCGTAATAGACGGTAGTCTCACCGTATTTACGTTCCCATGAATCGTTGAGATAATCGGGCCAGTTGACGCCCCTATCACGGCTCGACCGCTCGATAGCGACCAGCCCATCGTCGGCAAGATATCCCTGCGAGATGAGAGTAGCGACGATCTTGTCCACCTGCTCTGCGGACATTTCGTAGGGGGGATCTGCCCAGACGATATCGAACGGTTGGCCTATATGCTTTCGCTCAAGCCAGTGAATCGCGTTCATTTGGTGATAACGACAGCGGTTCTGAAGACGGGTGGTTGCACTATTGGAAGAGATCGCTTTGATCGCCGCAACAGATTGATCGACCATCACCACCTGAGCTCCCCTACTCGCAGCTTCAAGTCCTACTCCCCCCGATCCCGCGAAAAGATCGAGAAAGTAGATGCCGTCCATCTGCTTGTGGGCGGATTCATCGCAGCGCGACAACCAGGTGACCAAGGAGGAAAAGACCGCCTCTTTCACCCGATCTGTGGTAGGTCTTGTCGTCTGTCCTGGCGGAGTCATGATCCGCATCCCTTTAGCGCTCCCAGCAATGATCCTGCTCACCCCATCAGGGTAGAGGTCTTTTCCTCTTCCTCCAAGATTCACCCGAAGGCGAACTTTTGCCATTTTTCATGCGCAATCGCTCACAGTGTTGTTCAATGGACTCATGTCAGAAAATGAGAGCCCGATTTCGGTCATCCCTGAAGATTCATGCTGGGGCTACCTTGCCTCCCAAGAAGTTGGACGCCTCGGTGTTTCCACCAACGATGTCCCAGAGATATTCCCCATCAATTACTACGTGGACGGCGAATCGGTAATTTTCCGTTCCGCCGAAGGCAGCAAGATGGATCAGCTTGCCTTAAACGAAAATGTCGTCTTTGAAGTGGATGGCTGGCAAGAGGAGGGCGGATGGAGCGTCATGCTTAAAGGTATTGCCCAACGCATCACCGATCCTGAAGAGCTAGCTCGCGCTGAAAAAGCCCCCCTGCGTCCCTGGGTTCCCACCGTCAAGACGATCTTTGTCCGCGTCACACCCACCATTGGAATTAGCGGACGTCATTTCCTCTTTGGACCTGACCCCATCGAAGATTATCGCTGACCTAATCCGCGTAGCTCACAAGCTACGCGGATTATCCTTCACTCCATTCGTCGTCGCTGCGCAGATCGACGATGGTTTTCATATCCGCAATCCATCCTGAACAGTCGTTTGTCTCGACGATCTCTTCTGCACACCGACGTGCCTGCTCGATCACCTCAATATCTTTGGTGACTTTGAGGATCCGCAGCTGTGAGCGTCCACCTGATTGACGTGTCCCCACTACGTCGCCCTCACGTCTATATTCCAAATCGTGTTCTGCCAAGATAAAACCATCACGAGTTGAGGCAAGAGCTTGAAGCCTTAACATCGTCTTTGAGGTCGGATCGCATGAGGTGACCATAAGGCACAAGCCAGGATATTCCCCTCGCCCGATACGTCCCCTTATCTGATGAAGCTGACTGATACCGAAACGATCAGCATCCATCACGATCATCATGGAGGCATTGGGCACGTTGACTCCCACTTCGATCACTGTCGTAGCGATCAGGACATCGAGATCACCCGCAGCAAATTTCGACATCGCTTTATCTTTGTCCTCTTGGGACAATTTCGAATGGACAATCCCTACCCGCACATCTTTCAAAGGACCTGCTGTCAGCTGATCGTAGAGCTCATAGAGGCTATAGCCTCCCTCTGGGGATTTTGTAGCCTCGATAGCGGGCACCACGATGAAACCCTGACGTCCACGTTCAACTTCCTCAACAAGACGCTGCCAGGCTCTTTCCAACCACGATGGCGACGATGGGACATGGACGATGACCGTGCGCACCTCTTGACGTCCAGAAGGAATGACATCGAGAACCGATATATCCAAATCTCCGAAGATCGTCATAGCAATGGAACGAGGAATAGGTGTGGCAGTCATCACCAAGCAATGCGGATGGTAACGAGAGATCAAGGCAGCTCTTTGCTGAACGCCGAAACGATGCTGTTCATCGACGATGACGAGACCGAGTTTGAAAAAATGGACATCACGAGAAAACAATGCATGGGTTCCGATGATGATACCCGCCTGTCCGGTGACGATATCGCTCAACGCCTCCCGCCGCTCGCTACGCGTCATCGACCCTGTTAAGGTGACCACTTTTGTAGCGCATTCAGTAGCACCGAGCTTGCCACCACGAGCATAATCCCCCATCATCTGCTGAATGGAGAGGGCATGTTGTGACGCTAATACTTCGGTAGGAGCTACTAAAACCGCTTGATATCCTGCATCGACAGCGGCAAGCATCGCTCGCAATGCCACAACAGTCTTTCCTGAACCGACCTCTCCTTGTAGGAGACGTTGCATGGGGACCTCACGCGCCATATCGGCAAAGATCTCATCACCAACGCGACGTTGGCCTTCTGTCAACTCAAAAGGAAGGCTTCTATCGACTGCCGCCAGGATACCGTCATGACGCACCTCGATAGATGCAGCGCTTGCGTCCGCCAATTGCTGACGTCGTGACATCAAAACGACCTGATATGCCAAAGCCTCATCGAAAGCTATACGTCTGCGAGCTTGATAGACATCATCGAGATCATTCGGATGGTGGAGAAGACGATAGGCCATCCCGATCTCAATAAGCCCATAGCGTTGACGTATCTGTTCTGGCATGGGATCTGGTAAGGATTCGATCCTTTGAAGAGCTAAATCGATACATTCAGCGATCTGCCAGGTAGTCATCCCCTTTCCCTGGCGATAGATACCGATGAAACCATCTCGCGAAGCCTGGGAGATCATCGTCGAAATCTTTTCATTTTCATATCCGACCACATGGCCGTCTGCGTCGAACATGACGAAGGTGGGATGAGTCAATTGCAGATCGGAGCGGTATTGCCGAACCGCTCCGATGAAGAGCCCAACAACACCTTTTGAAAGCTGAGTTTTCCAATAGGAGATCAGGTGAGCACGTCCGAAAAAAACTGCATGAATAAAACGCTGTCCATCGCTGAGTACGGCGACAAGACGCTGACGTCGAGGATCACTGACATATACATCAAGACGGACGACTTTGAGAACCATCGCGATCTCTTCGCCAACCTCGACTGTGGCGAGATCGCTCATCTGACTACCCTTGAGATGACGTCTAGGTTCATAGGTCAACAGATCACCGATAGTTGTCATACCGAGCCCATTGAGGCTTTTAGCGGTCTTAGCCCCCACCAGATCGCCGAGAGGTTGATGACAGACCTCAATCAAATCGCTATGCCACATATCTACCGCTTCCCTTCGTGAGCTTTCCTGCCCTCGCGATATCCACCTTGAGCGGAAAAGCGATATGACCTTTCAGAAGGAATTGGAAAAGTCCCCGTATAGATAAACGTCCGCCACATAAGGTGACGGACGTTATCAACGTTTTCTAATCAGCGGGAAACGCGTCCAGCTTTCAGACAACCGGTGCACACATTGAGGCGCTTAGCAGCACCTTCAACGACCGCACGGACCCGCTGAATATTCGGGTTCCAGCGACGGTTGGTCTTCTTCTTTGACCAGGGCACGTTGTGACCGAAGCTCGGACCCTTACCGCAGATCTCACACACGGCAGCCATGGCAGCTCTCCTCGATCCTATCGATGTCGTTTCTCGAGCATCTCTCACAAGATGCAACCTGACCAGGGTAGCGAACTTAATAGCTATAAGCAAGTTCTCATGATATCTGGCTAACTGGGCTCGTATTCAACGTCAGGAGCGGAAATATCGATCACCATCGGTACGATCATTGGACGCGAGCGATAGGTCTTCGCCACCCATCGTCCAATGACCCTCCTCATCACCTGCTGGAGGGCATATGTGCTTGCAACTCCATCTTTCAAAGCTTCATGGACAGCCTCAGCGATCATTTCATCCACACCATCGAAAACGGTTTCATCCTCTAAGAAACCGCGTGCATTGATCGTAGGCGGACTTACGATCGCGCCCTTATCGAGATCGACAGCGCAAACCACCGAGATAAATCCTTCCTCTCCAAGGATTCGGCGATGGCTAAGAGATTCTTCTGTGACATCTCCCACAGTCGAGCCGTCCACGAAAATATAGGAGGCATCGACATGTCCCGCCCGTGAGATCTGCCCATCTGTCATATCGAGCACATCCCCATCTTGAACGACGAAGATGCACGCCGGATCGATCCCTGTAGAGCGAGCCAATTTCGCATTCGCCACCAGATGGCGGGGCTCCCCGTGAATCGGCATGGCATTGGTGGGCTGAACCACGTTATAGGTATAGAGCAGCTCCCCGGCTGAAGCATGTCCGGATGTATGGACGAAAGCATTGCCTTTGTGGACGACATTAGCTCCCAGACGAATCAAACCGTTGATGACCCGATAGACAGCATTCTCGTTACCGGGAATCAATGAGGAGGCTAAAAGGACGGTATCGGATTGTCCCACCTCAATGACCGGATGGGAACGTCTGGCAATCCTCGCCAGAGCTGAGAGAGGTTCTCCTTGAGAACCTGTCGAGATGATGACGACCTCATCGGGACGATAATTATCGATATCTTTCAACTCGATTAGTGTCCCCGCCGGAACCTGTAGATAGCCAAGCTGCTGAGCGGTGGTCATATTGCGCACCATAGAACGACCTACATAGACCACCTTGCGTCCGTAATCGACAGCCAGATTCATAATCTGCTGCACCCTGTGAACGTGGGAGGCGAAACAGGCGACCACGATAACACCTGCCGTAGTGGCAAAAACTCTCTCCAAGGCAGGTTCCACATCCTTTTCAGAAGCGGTAAATCCGGGAACCTCGGCGTTAGTCGAATCCGCCATGAGCAGATCGACTCCCTCATGGGAAAGGCGGGCAAAACCTCTCAGATCGGTGATACGTCCATCGAGAGGAAGCTGATCCATCTTGAAATCACCGGTATGCAATACCGTGCCCGCATCGGTGATGATGCCAACAGCTAAAGCATCGGGAATGGAATGGTTGACAGCGAAGAATTCCACATCGAATTCATCGAGCTCGACGACATCCCCTTCCTTTACCTCATGATAGATCGCCTCATTGCGCAGACGGTGTTCTCTCAGCTTTCCATCGACGAAAGCCAAGGTGAGCTTCGAGCCATAGAGAGGTATCGAAGGGCGGCGCTTCAGCAGATAGGGGACGGCACCAATATGATCCTCATGCCCGTGGGTGAGGATCAGACCGACGATATCGTCAAGACGATCGTCCAAATAGTGCAAGGCTGGCAAGATGAGATCGACACCTGGCTGGTGATCTTCTGGGAAGAGGACGCCGCAATCGACGATCAAGATCTTCCCATTGATCTCGAAACAGGTCATATTGCGTCCGATATCCCCCAAACCTCCAAGGGGGATGATGCGCAAAGTATCGGGCCGTATCGGTGCAAGATCAGTACTCATATCACTCCCCACTCTAGTGCAGAGGCGAGCCCCTCGCCCCATGGGTCAAGAAGTCTCTACCATAGGTGGGGTGAGCATTCATCCTGGCCCTGCATCTGTACGCCTCGCCCTACCTTCTCAAGCTGAACAGATCGCTACCATTCAACGCCTCTCGATGGCTCGAAACAAGCACTATAAAGATCTTCTGACCAGCTATAGCGATGAACAGATGAGCACATCATGGCGCGAAGCGATCCTTCGTCCCCCACTCGCCACCATGCGTATTTTAGTGGCAGACGATGGAGACGGCACTCTGGTCGGTTTCGCAGTGGTCGGCCCCAACGATGACCCAGATGCCGATATCAGTGATGCGGAATTGGTTGAATGGCATCTGCACCCTGAGCATAGAGAAAGCGATCACGCCGATCGCCTCATGCATGCGGTGATCGACACGGTAAGAGCGGATGGCTTTTCGACCATCCGCCACTGGCTTGCTACCGACGACGATTCTCACCGGAAATTCTTAACCGATCTCGGGTGGGCTGCCGATCAAGCCCACCGCGAAATCGGAACAGAGGACGGCCATTTACGTCTACGGCAGATCAGAATGCATACCTGTGTGATCTAAATTACTTCTGATTGAGGTGAGCCACCTCAACATCATTGCCGCTCATCGTCAGCTTTACCCCCTCAGCGGTGATCTGGATATCGTCATAGCGATATCCATCTATGGCTGGAGCCAGCGGACGGTTTTCCAATTGCTGAGCGAACATATCGACAAGATCTTGAATAAAGGATAACCCTTCCACGCTCACCTGAGGATGATCCAGGTAGAGAGCCCCATCATCACCGACGCGCATGGAGGTAACAACGCGCATCTGCGCCGTGGTCGTTCCCAAGTTAATAGGAGATTCCATCACCATCTTGTCGGGAGCTTCATAGGCGATCGTCATTCCCTCACCCATCTGGGAAGCAAATTCATCCCAAGGGACAAGACCTGTCATCTGTATCTGTCCCGCCGTCATCTGATCGCGATGGTTCACCCAATGACGAACATCTTTCATATCCACATCGATCGCTCGGATCCTCAATACATCGTCTCCAGATCCCAGCGTCGCTTGAGATGCTTGAAGCGAAATATGATGCGCATGATCGCTCAACATCTGCGTTATGACAGGAAATGCGTGAATTTCGGCTGTCACATCGTCAGCGTTGAGTTGAGCTGCAACGACTTTCTCAATCTGTGCAACAGCCCTCGCGCGCACCGCGTAATCGATGCCTACAAGCACAGCAATCACAATCAATAATGTGCCAACAGCGAAAAGCAGTGGGCGTATTGAGCTCTTCTTAGCCATCACTTCACTCCTAGAATTTCGTCGATACCGATCGTCAATCCCGGACGCTGACCAACCGCTTTAACGGCAGCGATAATACCGGGCATATAGCTGGATCGATCATAGGAATCGTCGCGGATCGTCAACATCTCCCCAGGATTACCAAGAAGGACTTCTTGGTGAGCGAAAAGCCCGCTCAAGCGCACGGAATGAACGCGCACATCATCAACGTTAGCTCCGCGAGCTCCCTCAAGAGCAGAGGTGGTGGCATCGGGCATAGAGCCTTGTCCAGATAGTTGACGGCTTGCAGCGATCCGCTGTGCTGTTTGAGTGGCGGTACCCGAAGGGGCATCCGCCTTACGCGGATGGTGCAATTCGACGATCTCGACCGATTCGAAGAAGGGAGCAGCCTTTGCGGCAAAATTCATCATCAAGACGGCCGCGATGGAAAAATTGGAGGCGATCAAAATATTGACTTGAGGATGATCGTTCAGCCATGAACGCACCTGTTCATAGCGTTCCTCATTGAACCCGGTTGTCCCTACCACCATGTGAATACCGTGATCGATGCACCATCTGATCGTGTCCATGACGGCATCGGGATGGGTAAAGTCGATTGCCACATCGGCTTTTTCTGCCTGTTCGCGCTCGTCTGCAGCATCGATAGCGGCGATCAGTTCCAAACCTTCAGCGTCTTTCACGGCTTCGACGATACGTTGACCCATCTGGCCTTGAGCACCAAAGACAGCTACCTTTATCATCTTTTCTCCTTATCCACCTCGTAAATCACGCGCGGAAAACAATGCGACGAAGGTGACAGCCTAAGGCTGCCACCTTCTTATCAACATGACATATACCAATCAGTTCTCGTCATCGATAACTGGCGAGAGGGATAGCTTCCCACGATCGTCGATATCGGTGATTTCCACCTGCAACTTTTGTCCGACGCTGACGACATCTTCCACATTCTCAACACGCTTACCCTCATTGAGAGCGCGCATCTTCGAGATATGGAGCAACCCATCTTTACCAGGCAAGAGGGAAATGAAAGCGCCGAAGGTTGTCAGCTTCACCACCGTTCCCATATAGCGCTCACCTTTCTCCGGCATGGCAGGGTTGGCGATCGCATTGATCATGGTGCGAGCGGCTTCTGCCGCCTCTCCATTCGTGGCGCCGATAAAGATCGTTCCGTCATCTTCAATAGTGATCTCAGCACCTGTATCGTCCTGAATCTGATTGATGACCTTACCTTTCGGTCCAATCACCTCACCGATCTTGTCCACAGGGATTTGGACAGTGATGATACGCGGCGCATATTGGCTCATCTCGTCTGGAGTCTCAATCGCTTCATTCATCACATCGAGAATGGTCGTTCGAGCGTCTTTCGCCTGTAAGAGAGCTGCAGCCAAAACATCGGAGGGGATACCATCGAGCTTCGTATCGAGCTGAAGAGCGGTGATGAACTCGCTTGTACCGGCAACCTTGAAGTCCATATCGCCCAGAGCGTCTTCAGCACCCAAGATATCGGTCAATGCCAGGTAGCGAGTCTGTCCGTCCTCATCGGTCTCGCTCATCAAGCCCATAGCAATACCTGCAACGGGTGCCCGCAGAGGGACGCCTGCCTGCAAGAGAGCCAAGCTAGATGCGCAAACCGACCCCATCGAAGTCGAACCGTTCGAACCGATCGCTTCCGAAACCTGACGAATGGCATAGGGGAATTCTTCACGAGTGGGCAAGACGGGAACGATAGCGCGCTCAGCCAAGGCGCCATGTCCGATCTCGCGACGTTTCGGAGAACCGACACGACCTGTCTCACCTGTTGAATAGGGAGGCATATCGTATTGATGCATATAGCGCTTGGCGGTCACCGACGAGAGAGTGTCGATCTTCTGCTCCATCTCAAGCATATTCAAGGTAGTGATGCCCATCACCTGAGTTTCACCGCGCTGGAAGAGGGAAGAACCGTGAACACGCGGAATCAAACCGACCTGAGCCGAGAGGGGACGGATATCTTTAGGACCGCGTCCGTCGATACGCAATGAATCATCGAGGACACGGGTACGCACGATCTTTTTGGTCAATCCTTTGAAGGCGTTGGCCAATTCGACCTCGCGCTCTGCAAATTCCTCGCGCTCCAGCAAAGCAGCCAAGCAGGAATTCTTCAATTCCTTCTCAGCATCTTGACGCTCCAGCTTATCGGCGATCTGCATGATCTCACCGAGTTTTTCTGCAGCATAGGCGCTGACGGCCTCGAAGGCATCGTCTTCATATTCCTTAAAGACAGGGAAAGGATAAGTCTCCTTGTTGACCTGAGCTGCCAATTCAACCTGGGCATCGCACAAAGCCTTGATAAACGGTTTCGCAGCTTCCAATCCAGCTGCCACCACATCCTCAGTCGGGGAGGTCTTACCTGCCTGGACGTTCTTCCATGTGGATTCGGTTCCTCCAGCTTCAACCATCATGATGGCAACATCACCGTCGGCTAGAACTCGTCCAGCAACGACCATCGAGAAGGTGGCTGTCTTTTCCTGCTCAACGGTGGGGAAACATACCCACTGATCGTCGAGCAAGGAGATGCGCACACCACCGATTGGACCGTGGAACGGTAAACCGGCGATCTGGGTGGACGCCGAAGCGGCGTTGATCGCAATCACGTCATATTCAACCTGGGGGTTGAGAGCTAGAACCGTGACGACGATCTGAACCTCATTGCGCAAACCCTTGACGAAGGCAGGACGGATGGGGCGGTCGATGAGACGACATGCCAAGATAGCGCTCTCCCCTGGACGTCCCTCACGACGGAAGAAAGAGCCCGGAATACGTCCGACGGCATACATCTTCTCTTCCACATCAACGGTCAACGGGAAAAAGTCGATGGATTCACGTGGTGTCTTTTGAGCTGTCGTTGCCGACAAGAGCATGGTATCTCCGTCCAGATAGACGGCGGCTGCCCCATCGGCTTGCTGAGCGAGCACGCCGGCTTCAAAGCGAACGACGTGCTTTCCATAGGAGCCATTGTCGATAATGGCCTCAGAGAATTTGAGATTTTCACCTTCCATGAAGATGTCCTTTCATCAGGACATATCCAGGTCGTCATTGTCGATGCCGGTCTTCGATCGAGATCAGCGGCAGTCTCCGCTGATCACTACCGAGGACCAACTCGCAGATGTGCGCGATACGCACCCACTACCTCGATATGTCGTTGTTCATTATTAATCTACGCGACTGAATGCTTTTTCTTGGCATTTCACAGCACATAGAGCAAAGGGAGTGACTCCAGCCACTCCCTTCACAGTGTCGATATGCGTTCAGCGACGCAGACCGAGGCGAGCGATGAGCTCGCGATAATGCTCAATATTTTCCTTCGCCACATAGTTGAGCAGACGACGACGCTGACCGACCATGAGCATCAGACCGCGACGGGAGTGGTGATCTCCTTTATGCTGCTTGAGATGCTCGGTCAGATGGGCGATGCGCTTGCTCAGCAAAGCGATCTGGACATCCGGAGAGCCAGTATCGCCAGGATGAGTGGCATATTCTTCAATGATCTTCTTCTTTTCAGCAGCGTCCATGACGTACAAACCTTTCCGAATCGTTGCGCGGCGCGTCCCGTGCCGGATGCGATGGGAGCTCTTACCAGGCCGCGGCCGATCATACGGCAACCCCTGATTTTATCACAGAAAGCGAACAGTCTCCATATCATCATCCTCAAGGAGGGAACGAATGCGCATGACGTCCTCATTCATCTGCTGGACGAGAGCGTCAAGATTAGCAAAACGCACCTGTCCACGTAGACGCTGAACGAAATCCACCTGAATTTCCACTCCATAGAGTTCCAGATCATTGCGGTCAAGAACATAGGTTTCAATCCTGCGCTGGATACCGTCAAAGGTCGGGTTTGTCCCCACGCTGATAGCAGCGGGCATATGAGCCATATCCCCTTGTCCACAGCTTAAATAACCGGCATAGACACCATCTGCGGGAATGGCTATTTTTTCGTCAGCAATCAGATTGGCTGTGGGGAAGCCAAGCAAACGTCCGCGTTGATCCCCTTGGACGACGACACCGCTCACCGCATAGAGACGCCCAAGCAATCGGGCAGCTTTCTCAACCTCTCCAGAAAAGATCGCTTCACGGATCGCTGTCGAACTGGTAGGCATCTTCTCCACCGTTGTCAGCACGGCAGCCTCGACACGGAAACGACCTTCCCCATAGCGAGCAAGTGTTCCAGCATTACCTGAAGCGCGATGCCCGAAGGTGAAATTCTGTCCCACGATGACCACCTCAGGTTCAAGAGGCAGGAGCACCGATTCTATAAATCGCTCAGGAGACCACGAAGCCATGTCCTGATCGAAGGAGACCACATGAACCTCGTCCGCTCCGTAATATTTCAAGGCAGCGATACGAGCATCTAAATCTGACAGCAATGGAGGCATTTTATCGGGGGCAACCACACTGACAGGATGAGGCCAAAAAGTCACAGCGATAACTGAAAGCGGACGATCGTCCCCCTCAGCGTCAGCAATCGAGCGGGCACGGCTTAACAGACTTTGATGACCGCGATGAACCCCATCAAAATTGCCGATGATGACCACCGAACGCCCCATAGTTTCTCCCCTGATTTGGATTCAAACGCCTCCAGCCTAGCCGATGACAGATTGAGAGGGGATTTTCTAAAGAAAGCTCACTGTGGGCGATTCAAGAAGCGATGGAGATAATCAACGAATTCAGGACTTTTCACCCGTCCGCCTTGAATATGAGCTTCTGCTCTCAGATAAGGCTCAGCTTCGGCGAATGTTGCCTGCCATATCTGCTGTTTGATCGCATCATAGGCTCCCAGAGGTCCGCTGAGAATCCTTTGAGCCAATTCGTCACAGTGTGAATCGAGATCATCATCAGCAATACTTTGAACGATCAATCCCAGATCGGCAGCTTCCGGAGCCGACAATGATCGGTTGAGAATGAGAATTTCGGCGGCTTTCATCGCCCCGAGCTGACGGGCAAGTAAACGTCCCAATCCCGTATCGGCTGCCAGACCTACCTGGGTGAAGGCGGGGATGAAACGGGTCGATTCAGCAGCGATACATAGATCTGCACTGAGAGCTAATCCCATTCCAGCTCCAGCAGCACAGCCATGGACTTTCGAGATCACCACCTGTTTCATCGTCTTCATGGTGATAAGAACATCGGCAAGACTATTTGCTAACCCTTCCATATCTAAAGATCCGCTACGCATACCTTCAGCGAAATAGCGCAGATCTCCTCCAGCACAAAAAGCCTTGCCGGCACCTTCAAGAATGACAACTTTCACCTCAGGGTCATCGGCTAGACGGCTGAAAGCTGTCAGCAACTCCCCTGCCATAGGCAGATCGATCGCATTGAGTTTGTCTGGAGCGTTGAGGACGATCCGTCCGATCGGCTGATGGCGAATATATTTGACCAGATAACCCATCGTTAGACCCTCTTTATCTCCATTGACCTCACCGTATCCTCATCTCCTCGATAGGTGAACGCTTGTTGAGATCAGCCTAGTTCGTACCACTCTCTTTAGGAGATATCTCATGGAGCTATCCACTATCTGAACCATCGACTCTCTCAACCTCTAAATCCGAAGAAGGTCGCAATCCCCTCCAAGGTCATCTGAGTGGCGATGATGACCAAGATCATGCCCATGAGACGCTCGAGAGCGGTCAAGACTTTCTCGCCCACTAAACGGTTGAGGAAATCGGAGAAAAAGAGAATTAACGAACTGATAGTCCATGCTGCGATCAACCCCACAAGGTAGAGCCAGATTCCGTCTGGATTCTGGGAGACCATGACCACGATCATGGCGAGCAGGGAAGGACCGGCCAGATAGGGAACGGCTAGAGGAACGATGAAGGGTTCTTCATAGACTGGTTCAGCCAGATTCTTCTCAGGTGTGGGAAAGATCATACGCAAGGCGATCAGCATGAGGATAAGTCCTCCGGCGACACTCAACGCAGACTGTTCGAGATGGAACAGACGCATAAACCCTTGTCCACAGAATAAGAAGACGAGCATGACGAAAAGACCGATGCACAGTTCACGTACGAGCACCATGCGTCGTCTCATCGGTTCCGTATGGCGCAATGCCGTCAAGAAAAGGGGGACATTACCAAGGGGATCCATGATGAGGACGAAGATCACAGCCGAAGAGATGATCAATTCCACTCTTTAACCGTAGCTTAGGAAGACGATAGTCCGAAATATGGCAGGTCTATCGAGCAGAGCTCATGAGCGGAAAAGAATCTCCATCTTTCTTTTTAATGAAGAATATTTCCACAGACTTTTCGCTGGTTGTCCACAGGCGTCTTGTGGCGCTTGGTTTTTCTGTCATGCTTGGCGTATCTGGTGGTCTCGATGAGGAGGATCGATGCGTTGTCGTGGCGGGGTTGTGCTATGTGTGAGTGGTGCTGTCTTGTTGGCAGGGTGTGGGAAAGGAGGTGTTTCTCCGCAGGTGGCAGAGCCTGTGCCGTCTGTTTCTGCTTCTACTTCTGTGATCAGTCCTGGGGAGTTTTTTTCGCGTTCTGACGATGAGATTTTCGCTGAGGCTAACAAGACAGCGACAGCTTTTTTCTCAGCGATGGCGAAATGGGAAGAAGCACCTTCTGAGAGGTTACCTGATGAGGTATATCGCTATACGGGCGGTGAGTACACCACCGCGATTGAAAATGTGCGCTCAGCGGTTTTGGATGGCGGGTGGGTTTCCCCGAATGCTTCGCAAGCCTCATACAAAGTTGCTAAAAGCACGCCTTTTATTCAAGAAGGGATAGCAAGAGTGAATGTATGTCGTCTTATGCCTGATGGTTTTTATGCCACTAATAAGGATGGTGAAAAGATCGAGGCGAAGCATATAGCTTTTGACACTGTCTCTATGAAGTGGGCGGGAGATCATTTAGTCATTGTTGACGGTATGACAGAGGAGAAAGAAGTATGCCCATTCGAATAAAATATATTCCATTTGTAATGGTACTTGTCTATGGAATTGTTCTATCTTCTTCGGCTTTTGCTAAGAGTCCAATCTATACAATTCATAGTGTAGATAGTTCGGTTTCTGATCAGACGGTTCGTGTTGAGGTTGAGAAGCGTTGGCAGGATCATGATCGTGCTGAGGTGTTGTTATCCAACGAGGGCTCACCTAACGATCATGCAGATGATGATCGTCCTATGTTTTCTCCACGGGTTTATTACGATGATCACAATACCTGGGTGATGATGGATCCCCTCACCCCATCACTTCCTCCAGATGATGACCCATCTACGATCAATGAGGAAACGCTGCGCTCCTTAGTCGCTCACGCACTTTTAGAATCACCCCTCCCACACCCAACTGTGATCGTTCAACCCGACCCGATGAACAACAGATGGAAAAAACATGTGGTCAATCTTCCTCTTTGGCTTGTCCTCACCGGTGATAAGACCCATCATTCCCATCTGTCAACCAATGGGATTACCATCACCATCAACGCCACGCGAACTATGACTCGTTTCGATATGGGAGATGGTAGCCATATCGATTGCACCACCACATCATCTCGACCACACAACACCAACCCATGGGAGCCATCTCCCACATGCGGATATACCTATACCCAAACAGGCACCTACACCATCACCGCCACCACCTTGTGGACTATCACCTGGACTACAGATACACACCACGGCACGCTTGCCACCACTACCCACACCACATATCCCATCACCATCACACAACTCACCTCCCGCATCATCGGATAAAGACAGGCTTCTTGTCGTAAAGAGAAGTTCTGTGATCGGACATGTCACATTCTGTGGCTGTTCTCGCCAGAGAATATGTGGGGTATGAACAGAAAGGAAAGTAAGTATTCGTGAGCTTCTCGTCAGCTTCCGATAAGTAAAAAGGATAAATTGTAGACATGACTCCTACGATGAATGCCGATCCGGTCGCCCTCGTTACAGGCGCTAGTCGAGGTATTGGAGAAGCGATCGCTATCCGTCTGGTGAAAGCGGGATATCGCGTTGCTGGACTATCGACATCTGGACGAGCACCTGAAGGTGTGAAAGCATATAAAGCCGATATTCGATATGCCGATCAGGTCGATCAGGTCTATACATCCATTGAGGCAGAGCTCGGCTCGATCAGCATCTTGGTGGCCAATGCCGGTATCACTCGAGATGCTCTACTCATGCGTATGGATGAGGAAAGCTGGAACGATGTGATCGAGACCAATCTTTCCGGGACATATCGAATGGTGCGGCGAGCTATTCGTCCGATGGTAAAAAATCGCTTCGGAAGGATCGTTTTGATCTCATCTGTGAGCGCTATGCATGGAGCTGCGGGACAGGTCAATTACGCTGCAAGCAAGTCTGGACTTATCGGCATGGCGCGAGCTTTAACCCGTGAGGTGGCATCTCGCGACATCACCGTCAATGTGGTCGCTCCAGGATTTATCGAGACGGAGATGACCGATATTCTCGACGATAAGACTAAAGAAAACTATCTCGCTCAGATTCCCGCCGGACGTCCAGGAAAAGTTGATGACGTCGCTCATCTCGTAGAATTTTTAGTACATCGACAGTCAAGCTATATCTCCGGAGCTCTCATTCCGGTTGATGGCGGCTTGGGAATGGGATATTGATATGGGAATTCTCGAAGGTAAAAATATCTTCATCACAGGTGTAACGCTCGATACCTCGATCGCTTTCGCAGCAGCGAAAATCGCCCAACAAGAGGGAGCTAATATCATCGTTTCCAATCTGGGACGTGGAGTGAGCCTCACTCGAAGAGTGGTGAAAAAGCTCGATCCGATTCCCGAGGTTATCGAATTAGACGTCACTAATGCCGATCATCTAGCCTCTTTACCTGCTCAACTTACGCAGCTTGGTTTCGATCACGTGGATGGAATCGTCCATTCCATCGCTTTTGCTAACCCCAAGCGAGCTTTGGGTGGAGCTTTCTTAGAGACGCAATGGGACGATGTTTCCTTGTCTTTGCATACATCGGTCTATTCGTTGAAGAGTTTGACCATGGCGTTGCGTCCCATGATGCGTGCAGGATCATCAGTGGTCGGACTTACCTTTGATGCCACCGTCACATGGCCTAGCTATGACTGGATGGGTGTGGCGAAAGCCGGTTTGGAATCGACAAGCCGCTATCTCGCTCGCTATCTCGGCCCCGAAGGAATCCGCTGCAATCTCGTTGCTGCCGGTCCGATTGATACCGTGGCGAAGACGGCGATCCCAGGTGGAGAATCGTTTAACGATATTTGGAATGAACGCGCCCCTTTGGGATGGAATCCTAAAGATGCGATGCCAGTCGGACGCGGGATTTGTATGTTGCTCAGCGATTGGACGGAAGCCACCACTGGAGACATCCTCTATGTTGATGGAGGGCTCCACTCCACAGGAGCCTAAAGATCAAAGCCTTCCCGTTCATCTCGCTGATCGTGAACGGGGAGGCTTTCTCCCTCTTTTTCTGGGAGGTCATTCAGCGTCCACTCAAGAAAACGGGTAAGGTCGAACTATGGTTGCAGTCGCCGAGTTTCATCGCGTTGTCGTGCGTCGCGGACAAGCCCATCTGCTTGACGATGTCTCTTTCGTCATAGAAGAAGGTCAGCGCTGGGTTGTGATCGGCCCCAATGGAGCGGGGAAGACCACGATGTTGCAATTGCTCAGCGCGCAGATGCATCCCACCAACGGAGTGGTTGAATTACTCGGCGAATATCTTGGAGCTGTGGATGTCTTTGAGCTGCGTCCGCGTATCGGTCTATGCTCGGCAGCTATCGCCCAACGCATCCCCTATCAGGAAAAGGTCAGCGATGTGGTCGTCTCCGCTTCCTATGGAGTGATGGGTAGATGGCGTGAGGATTACGACGCGGTCGATTATGAACGCGCCGATCAACTCATGAGAGAGTTACGTGTCAAGCAGTTGGCGGATCGCTCTTTTGGAACATTATCCGAGGGGGAACGCAAGAGGGTGGAGATTGCGCGAGCCCTCATGGCAGATCCTGAATTACTGCTTTTAGACGAACCAGGAGCAGGTCTTGACCTTGCTGGACGAGAGATTCTCGTTCAGACTCTTTCAGATCTATGTGATGATCCCTATGCGCCGACAATGGTATTGGTCACACATCACGTTGAGGAGATCCCAGAAGGTATCACCCACGCTCTTATGCTTGCCAATGGTAAAGTCCATGCCGCTGGACCTATCGATCAGGTGCTGACTGACGACATTATGACCCAAACTTTTGGATTGCCTCTGTCTGTCACCAAGAGCGATGGACGCTGGAGCGCTCGCGCAGTGAGGAAGATCAGAGCGATCTAGCCTATGCCGATTGCTCCTTGTCAGATTGATAGGCTCCATATCTGCTTGCCAAAGCTGAACAGACCATAAGCTGCATCTGGTGAAAGATCATCAGAGGCAATACGAGCAGACCGACAGAGGCCGCGGGGAACATGACTGAAGCCATCGGCACACCGGTCGCTAAAGATTTTTTCGTTCCACAGAATTGAATTGCAATCTGATCCGCACGGTTGAAACCCAAACGTTGAGATAATATCCACGTGGCGCTCAACATGAAAGCCAAGATAAGAGCGCAGATAATAGTGATGATTACTACGTCCTTCAGTGAAGTCCGCTGCCAGATTCCAGCTCGTACTCCCTCGCCAAATGCCTTGTAGACAACGAGAATGATCGAAGCCTGATCGACTAATTTCAAGCGCGGATGGCGCGAGACGAAATCGCTTATCCACCTGCGAGATAGTTGTCCTAAAAGGAAGGGGAGAAGGATTTGAGCAGCGATATCGACAATGGATGAAGCGTCGATGTGTAAACCTGTCGTGCTCATCAAAGCTATGGCTAGTAGAGGTGTGATGATGACGCCTAGAAGATTGGACACAGAGGCGCTGACGATAGCGGCAGCGACATTTCCCCGAGCGATCGATGTGAAGTTGATCGATGATTGCACGGTTGAAGGTAGTAAACAGATAAAGAGTAATCCGCGGTAGATCTCAGATGAATAAAGATGGTCACTTCCCAAAGAAAGGCCTATCCCGACAAGGGGAAAGATGAGGAAGGTGAATGCCAAAATCATCAGATGGAGACGCCAATGCTTTAAACCTGCGATCGTTTCGGACGGCTTGAGGCGTACTCCGTAAAGAAAGAAAAGAATGGCGATCATGATCTTCGCCGCCCAGTCGACGATATCGACTCCTATTCCGCGAGCGGGGAGGAAGGAAGCGATGATCGCCGCCACGATAATTCCGATCAGGAAATAATCGATATGAAAACGTCGAAGAAAAGCTAAGTTCACCTTGCCAGTGTAGAACGCGATACCCACCTATCTGGCAGATAGACTGACATCGTGGCACAGATAATCGAGATCGATGATGTGGACGCCGAGGATCTTTCGGACTATACCCATCTGCGAGATGTCCAGTTGAGAAGATCATTGGAAGCTAAGAGAGGACTATTCGTTGCAGAGGGGATAAAGATCATCCGTCGAGCTTTGGAGGCCGGATATCGCCCGCGATCTTTCATGTTGGCGAGCAAATGGTATGACCAACTTCGTCCGCTGGTAGATGATCTCGATCTTCCGATCTATCTATGTGAAGAAAAGGAAGCAGAGAAGATCACAGGTTTTCATGTCCATCGCGGAGCGCTCGGTATTTTTGAACGCGAACAGCGGTACCATCTGGACGATCTTATCAACTCCCGACGCTTAATCGTCTGTGAAGATATCGTCGATCACACCAATGTGGGGGCGATCATCAGGTGCGCTGCAGGCTTGGGTTGGGATGGAATCTTGCTCGCCCCGCGCGCTGCGGATCCGCTGTATCGGCGAGCGATCAAAACTTCGATGGGATCATCTCTGGTCATGCCGTGGGCGAGGATCGACGATTGGAAAGATGGGCTTCTACGTCTTAAAGAAGCCGGATTTGTCCTTGCTGCGATGGCATTGAGCGAAGGAGCCATCGATCTGGATAACTATGCCGCGACTGTTGGCGACCATGACAAGATCGCCATACTCATGGGAACAGAAGGAGATGGTCTATCGAGCCGTTGGCTTTCCCAAGCGGACGTGACACTTACCATTCCGATGGCTCGTGGTATCGATTCACTCAATGTTGCTGCAGCCTGCGCTATCGCCTGCTATCAGCTACGGCCGCACCAAAGGTGCTAGACCGCTTCCACCTCGGGATAGACCGGTTGCCACATCGCGTCATAGACTTCCTGAATCGGATTATCTAAGGTGACGGTTGCCAATCCTTCAATCTCAGCCTGCTGACAGACGCGCACCGCCACCTGAGCTGAAATTGAACGAAGCTGTGTCATCGTTGGCAGCAAGGATGCCCCATAGGAGCGATCTGTGACAGCATCGGCGACAGCTTGAGCGGCAGCACCGACCATCGTATCGCTGACCTTTGACGCGCGACAGGTGATGACGCCCAAACCGATACCAGGGAAGATCAAGGCGTTATTCGCCTGAGCGATCTCATAACGGGTATTTCCATAGGTGAGTGGACCAAAGGGAGATCCTGTGGCGATCAAAGCCGTTCCCTTCGTCCAGGCTAAAAGCTCTTCCGGGGTGGCTTCCGCTCTCGATGTCGGATTCGATAAAGGCATGATAATCGGACGTTCAGTGGACGCAGCCATCGTTTCGATAATCGAACGGGTGAAAGCTCCAGCTTGAGCAGATGTGCCGATCAAAATAGTTGGACGCACATTGCGCACGACATCGGCAAGACGGTAAACGCCTGGTGTATCGACAGTCCAATGATCCACCTCTGCTCGAGAGCGAGCATAGGGTTCTTGGAAATCGCGCAGTTTCATCCCCTCGATCAACAGACCATGGGAGGACAGACCCCAGAAATGGTGAATCGCCTCGTCTCTGCTCATTCCTTCGCGAACCATGATATCGACGAGCAAATCGGCGATTCCCACTCCAGCGCTGCCAGCTCCATGGATGACGATACGCTGATCGGCGAGGGAGGTGCCTGCCGTCCTGATCGCCGACAGTAAAGCGGCAACTACGACGCCAGCCGTGCCTTGAATATCGTCATTAAAGCTGCAGATCTCATCGCGATAGGTATCTAGAAGACGGTGGGCATTACTGGCGGCGAAATCTTCCCAATGCAACATGGCGTGGGGGTAGCATTTCTTGACCGCCTCCACGAAGGTAGCGATGAATTGGTCATAGCGTTCTCCACGGATTCTGCTGTGGCGAACGCCCAGATAGGCGGGATCGTTGAGTAAATCGAGATTATCCGTACCGCTATCCAAGACGATGGGCAGAACGCGGTGCGGATGAATACCTGCGGCGGCCACATAGACATTGAGCTTCCCAGTGGTGATGGCCACGCCGCCTACACCTTGATCGCCGATACCTAAAATTCCTTCGGAATCGGTTACGACGATCAAATCGACATCGTCTGGCCCATGGGCGGCATTACGCAAAGCCTGTTCAATCCCGTCTACATCATCGATGCTGATATAGACACCGCGAGGTTTATGGAAGGAATGGCTGTAATTTTGAATCGCTTTGCCAATCGTCGGTGTGTAGACGATCGGCATCATCTCTTCGATATTTTCCGTCAAGAGGCGATAGAAAAGGGTTTCATTGCGATCTTGCAAGGTGGACAGATAAATATATTTTGCAATATCTGATGGTTCTGCGCTGTATTGCCTATAGACACGGCGCAATTGCGATTCCATAGAGATAACTGCGGAGGGCAACAAGCCTGTCAGTCCGAGAGCTTCACGCTGTTCATGGGTGAAAGCGGTACCGAAGTTGATCATCGGATTGGCGAGGACATCGCGTCCACGGGTGGAGATCTTGACTAAATCACGATCCTTGCGGCGGATATAGACAAAATCATTTGACATCTTTAGGCCCCCTTAGGCGTAATCGGCCAATCGTCGGGATAGAGATATGCCAGGGCTTCTTTCTGTTTATCGAGTTGACGTCGTGCACGGTTCGAGAGACGATCCCCAAAAACGATGCCGCCCAGGTGATCGGTCTCATGTTGCATACAGCGAGCCAAGAGGCCAGTCGCTTCGATACGGACGGGATCGCCATTTTCGTCCACACCCTCACAGATGGCGTAATCGGGACGGGCGAGAGACTGATAGGCGCCAGGCCAGCTCAAACATCCTTCCTCGGTAGCGTCAAGACGGCGTGAACTTCCTTCTGGCAAGGTGACGGTGGGATTGCATACGACCCCGTAATGGATCTGTCCATCGGCATCGGGACATTCGAAGACGAAAATTGCCAATCCCACATCCACCTGTGGGGCAGCTAGTCCAACACCGTCTGCAGCTTTCATCGTGGCGAACATATCGGCGATAAGTTTGTGAAGATCATCGTCAAAGGAGGTGACTTCACGGGTTGGTGTTCTCATGACCGCTTCATCCCAGCGGGTAATACGCAGCACCGTGCCTTTATCGGCCCATTCTTGTGGGGTCGGCATATCGCTCTCTTCCTTTGACCACATCATTACCTGTGTGAAAGTCACCTTCTGGCGGTATGGTGACGATCAGACGCTATTAGATATATCACCTTCGCGTGATCTGAACACCTTTGGAGGCACGATGGGCAAGGCTGTGGCAGCCAGTCACTATTCCGCTGTCGTGGATGCCTTTGTTAAAGATCTTGCTGAGAGTCTGCGTCGTTCTGAGCATACACAAAAAGCTTATCGAGCCGATCTGGATGATCTGGTTGCTTACGCTCTTGTTCACGGACGTGAGAGAATCGATACTATCGATGTTTCCTTTCTCAGACAGTGGTTGGCTCAACGTCAACGAGATGGTCTAGCGCCCAGCTCCCTTCAACGTCATGTCGCCTCGATACGTGTCTTTTTTTCCTGGTGCGTTGAACAAGGATTGCTCGATGCCAATCCTGCCGCCATCGTGAAATCTCCCAAAGCGCCTTCCCGTCTACCGGTGAGCGTCTCATCGGAACAGATGCGTCTCGTTCTCAACGCCTTGAGCGAAGGCATTGATGGTACGAATCCCATCGCTTATCGGGATCTCGCGATGATGGAGATACTCTATGCCGGAGGGATTCGGGTCTCCGAAATGTGTGCTTTGAACCGTTCGGATTTAGATGAAGGGCGTCAGCTCATCACCGTCTTCGGTAAGGGAAGTAAATATCGCAGAGTTCCCATCGGACGTCCCGCATGGAAAGCGGTGGACGGATGGTTAAAGGTTCGGGATAGATATTGCCTACCCGAAAGCGGTGACGCTCTCTTCCTCGGTATTCGCGGTAAACGTATTGACCCAAGAGTGGTACGCCGCATCGTCCACGCGGCTATGAAGACTCTTCCCGATACTCCCGATCTGGCTCCTCACGGCTTGAGACATGCGATGGCAACACATCTTTTGGAAGGGGGAGCAGACCTGCGAAGCGTGCAAGAGATGCTCGGACATTCCTCGGTGGCGACAACCCAGATCTATACCCATGTGAGCGCTCAACGCTTGAAAAAGGCTTTTGAACAGGCTCATCCACGAGCATAAAAACTGTCTTGTGAATGAGCGTTCGAGAGAAGCGATGGCTCATCATGAGATCACGCTCAACGGATCGACATTTTCTCCATCGGTCACGATTGACCAGTGCAAATGGCATCCAGTCGACCACCCGGTTGTCCCTACTTCTGCGATGGTTTGTCCGCGTTGGATTTTCTGACCTATCTCGACATGGTAGGTGGACAGATGGGAATAGGAACTGACCAGGTGATGTCCGTTGACGATTCCATGATCCACCTCTACGCGCTGACCATATCCGCCAGCTTCTCCAATGAATATCACTTCACCTGGCCAAAGAGCAGCGATGGGAGAGCCGCAATCCGCTCCGATATCGACGCCATCGTGAAATTCTGGATTGCCGCTGATAGGGGAGATACGCGGTCCCCATCCAGAGGTGATCGGTCCAGCAACCGGAAGCCCGTCAGGAGATATCTCGGCTGAGTTTCCTGGAGGGAAGGAGCGTACTTTCGCAGAAGCAGGAAGAAGACGGACTTTTTCAGCTCGCTTTGATAAGAGCCACATCTGCGGATCGATATAGCGGTCGTTTTCCTTGACTCCGAAATGGAGACAAGCTCCCTGATCGCAATGTCCTGAAATGAGGGTGGCGATGATTTGACCGCGTTCAACACGATCGCCTGTCGATACTAGGGCTTTCACAGGTTGATAGGTGGTGATGATCCCGTCATCGTGCACCATGCTCATCATCGGAATCGAATTGATAACTCCCACCCAGCGGATCGTTCCAGATGCGGGAGAGACGATCTGGGCTCCCTCATAAGAAGCGATATCGATACCGCGATGTCCGCGATCCCAACGGTGTTTACCGATGCTGAATTCGCGCACGATCTGTCCCTCCAATGGTGAACGAGGCGATATCGCATGGACATGGGGCGCTAGCGGAAGGAAAAATCCAAGGCATAACCCGATGGCGACTAGACGAATTGCTCTCATAACAAGGTGATGGATGCGAGTTGGTAAAAATGCCGTTCGCGGATATATCTGTGGATAAACATGCCATTTGGTCTGCTCGGCATCTGTGAATAAAATGGTGAGTCGGCTCGCATCTGCGCGTCAACTACGCACGCACATTTTCGATATGTCGTTGGTGTAATCATCGGTCTGATTGCGGTTACGCCATGTGCGTCAGGGGCTTAGGCCACGAACCGAGAAAGGATAAATATGGCAGTCGTAACCACTCGCCAGCTACTTGAAAGCGGTGTCCACTTCGGACATCAGACCCGCCGTTGGAATCCGAAGATGAAGCGTTTCATCTTCAATGAGCGCAATGGCACCTATATCATCGATCTTCGCCAGTCGTTGAAGTACATCGATATGGCTTATGAATTCGTTAAGAATATCGCTGCTCGCGGTGGACAGGTTCTCTTTGTCGGCACCAAGAAGCAAGCTCAGCAGTCCATTGCCGAGCAGGCAACCCGCGTGGGAATGCCCTATGTCAACCAGCGCTGGCTTGGCGGTATGCTCACCAACTTCCAGACCATTTCCAAGCGTATTTCGCGCCTGAAGGAATTGGAAGCCATGGATTTGGACAATGTGGTTCCTGGTGGTTTGACCAAGAAGGAACTGCTCGGCTTGAGCCGCGAGAAGGACAAGCTCGCAAAATCTCTCGGCGGTATCCGTGATATGGCCAAGGTGCCGCAGGCAGTCTGGGTTGTCGATACCAAGAAAGAGCATCTCGCCATCGATGAGGCTCGCAAGTTGCGCATCCCGGTTGTCGCCATTTTGGATACCAACTGCGATCCCGATGAGGTCGATCACCCAATTCCTGGCAACGATGACTCCATCCGTTCAGTTTCCCTGCTGACCCGCATTATCGCTGACGCTGTCGCTGAAGGTCTCATGGCTCGTTCCGCTAACGCCAATGGAGATCAAGCAGATGCGCAGCCGATGGCCGATTGGGAGCGTGAATTGCTTGAAAATTCCGAAGCTAAGCCTGCTGAGGACGCTCCATCCGCTCCGGCTGAATCTGCCGAGCAGTCCAACTGATCACCGATTACCGTTATAGAGGATAAAACAGATGGCTATTACTGCTGCTGATGTGAAGAAGCTGCGCGATCTCACCGGCGCCGGCATGATGGACGCCAAGAAGGCTCTCACCGAAGCTGAGGGGGATTTCGAGCGCGCTACTGAGATTTTGCGCGTTGCAGGTGCGGCTAAAGCTGCGAAGCGCTCCGACCGTCAGGCGAGCAATGGTCTGGTCGCAGCTGAAGGCAATGCGTTGATCCAATTCGGCTCCGAGACCGACTTTGTTGCTAAGAATGCTGAATTCGTCGATCTCGCTACTAAGATCGTCGCCGCCGTCAATGAGGGCAAGGCTGCCGATGTTGAGACTGCCAAGGCTCTTCCCTTGGACGGAGAGACCGTAGCCGATGCCATCGGCGTCTTGGAAGCCAAGATCGGTGAGAAGCTGGAATTGGCTCATGTTGCCTATTTCGAGGGCAATGTCCATACCTATCTGCACAAGCGCAGCCAGGATCTTCCTCCGCAGGTAGGCGTCATGGTGGAATATGAAGGTGAGGACGCTGAATTCGTCCACACTGTCGCTTTGCAAATCGCCTCCATGCGTCCCGATTACGTCTCTATCGAGGACGTGCCTGCCGAGATCGTGGAGCGCGAACAGCGTATCGCCGCTGAGACTGCCAAGGAAGAGGGCAAGCCTGAAAATATCATCCCGAAGATTGTCGAGGGACGCTTGAAGGGCTTCTACAAGGAGGCATGTCTGCTGGAGCAGGCGTCTATCTCCGACGATAAGAAGACCATCGGTCAGCTTGCCAAGGATAGCGGTATTACGATTCGCCGTTTCGTCCGCTTCGTTGTCGGAGCCTGATCATTTTAGTGGAAGGGGTCACCGCTTGCGGTGGCCCTTTTCCATGCCCCTATACCTGCTTTGCGTACCTGTCCACGTGACATGGTCAAAGAGGATAGAATCTGAATCAAAATGCCGATAAACGGCATGACCTATGGGAGGCAAGATGCCACAGCCATATCACCGTGTGCTGTTGAAATTATCAGGAGAGGCGTTCGGCGGAGGAAAATTGGGGGTTGATCCACAGATCGTCCGCGCTGTTGCGACTCAAATTGCCGAGATCGTCCATGAAGGTACACAGGTCGCTGTCGTCGTCGGCGGAGGAAATTACTTCCGTGGAGCTCAGCTTCAGCAAGGAGGTATGGATCGCGATCGTGCCGACTATATGGGTATGTTAGGCACGGTGATGAATTCTTTGGCTTTACAAGATTTCTGCGAAAAAGCCGGGGTGAGCACACGCGTTCAGACTGCTATCGCGATGGGGCAGGTAGCTGAGCCCTATATTCCGCGTCGGGCGGAACGGCATCTGGAGAAGGGACGCGTCGTCATCTTCGGTGCAGGGTCGGGAATGCCATATTTTTCCACCGATACGGTAGCTGCTCAACGCGCTTTGGAGATCGGCGCTGAAGTGCTTCTCATGGCGAAGAATGGAGTGGACGGGGTCTATGATGCCGATCCCGATACCAACCCCGAGGCCAGACGATATGAGGAATTGACCTATGACGAATTCCTCGCCAAGGGGCTTAAAGTAGCTGATGCGACGGCGATCAGTCTTGCGCGAGATAACAAACTCGATATGCTCTTCTTCGCTCTCGATGACGAACGCAATATCGCTCGCGCTGTGGCGAAAGAGAAGATCGGCACCTGGGTGCATGCCTGAGGGTAGAGTGTGAATAATTACTGGGAAGGAAAGCTGTGATCGACACCATCATTAAAGATGCCGCCAAGCGTATGCAAGGCGCCATTGAATTTGCTCAAGAGGACTTTGCAAGCGTTCGTACCGGACGAGCCAATCCCGCTATGTTCAACAAGCTGGAAGCCGAATATTACGGCACTCCTACTCCGTTGCAGCAGTTGGCGACCTTTCAATCTCCTGAACCGCGCGTCATGCTCGTCACTCCTTTCGATGCCAGCAGCGTCAATGCCATCGCCAATGCCATCCGCAATTCCGATCTGGGCGTCAATCCGGCGATTGACGGCAATAATATCCGCGTAGTATTGCCTGAACTCACCGAAGAACGTCGCAAGGATTACATCAAGATCGTCCGCGGTAAGGCAGAAGAAGCCCGTGTGGCTATTCGCAATATCCGTCGTAGCGCTATCGATCAGGTGAAGAAGGCGGAGAAGGATAAGGAAATCGGCGAGGACGAGGCTAAACGCGCTGAGAAGAAACTCGACGATGAGACGAAGAAAGCCACCGAATCGATCGATAACTTGCTGAAGGCTAAAGAAGTTGAGCTCATGGCAGTCTGATGCTGTTTCGTCTATAGATCAGACAGCATCGAATGATGAGTCGATATCCAACACATCTCTAGGAGTTACGAGGAGACGCAATCCAGGTCGCAATCTGCCTGCAGCTATCGCAGTCGCTCTGATCTTGTTGGCGTGGATTGTCGGCTCTTTGCTCTGGTGGCACTGGGGTTTCGTCATCTTCCTCATGGCGTGTGTCGCTGTCGGCTCCTATGAGATGGTCATCGCCTTGTCGAAGGCAGGTCTCAATGCGGTCTCGTCCCCTATCCTTATCGGGGGGCCACTGACGGTTGGAATCGCCTATTTCATGGCGGATCATTTCTCAGAAACGAGCGGATTAATAGCTGTCTTGGCGGGATTGTCTGTGATGGTGGTCGCCAGCGTTCTTTTGCGTCTTAAAGGACCTGTCAAAGGATATCTATCGGATATCGCCGGGAGCGGTTTGGTCATCAGCTATCTACCGTTACTCTTGTCAATGGTCACCTTGCTCTTGGCTCAACCCAATGGACATATGCGCGTCGCTTTGTATTTCCTAGTGATCTCATGTAGCGATACGGCGGCTTTTGCAACCGGTATTCTCATCGGACGTCATAAGATGGCTCCACATATTTCCCCTGGTAAGACCTGGGAAGGCTTCATCGGCTCTATCGTCATCACCTCTGTGGTGACAGCTTTCCTAGCCCCGGCTATGGTGGGGGCAAGCCATTGGGCGGGAGCGCTTATCGGAGCTCTCCTCGCAATCGCTGGGGCTGTAGGTGATCTGGTCGAATCGATGATGAAACGCGATGTTGCTATCAAGGATATGAGTACGATATTGCCTGGTCATGGAGGGGCGATGGATCGTCTCGATTCCCTTTTAGTCGCCGCTCCTGTGGCGTGGTTGTCGATGTTGCTTTTAGTCTGAGGACGATATGCTTCAGGATTCAATTGATCTGACAGGAAAATTCCGCAGTCCTAAAAAACCGCCGCTGCATTGGATGGATTTAGAGCCAGATGAGCGTTTGACGGTCATGTCCACTTTAGGGTTGCCGAAATTTAGAGCGAAGCAGATCTCCACTCAGCTTTTTCAACGTCTCAATCCGGACGTGGATTCGTGGACGGATCTACCCGCTACTTTGAGAACTCGCCTCGCCGATGAGCTTTTCCCTCCTCTTCTAGAGGTGATTTTCGAGCAGAAAGCCGATCGGGGTACCACGATCAAGATCGCATGGAAAGCTTTTGATGGTGTGGTGATTGAATCGGTTATCATGCTCTATCCGGATCGTGCGACGATCTGTATTTCATCTGAGGCGGGCTGTGGAATGAATTGTCCTTTCTGCGCCACCGGACAAGGTGGATTGCAGCGCAATCTGACCACCGCCGAGATCGTATGGCAAGTCTATGAAGCTGAGAGACGTCTTCGCTCAGGACAATATCCGACCAGCGCGCGCCATATCACCAATATCGTCTTCATGGGGATGGGTGAGCCGATGGCAAATTATCGCGATGTGATGAAGGCGATCCGTATTCTTAACGCTCCTGTTCCTGATGGTTTAGGAATTTCAGCGCGTGGGATCACCGTCTCCACCGTGGGAATGGTTCCGCGTATTCAGCAGATGGCTCGTGAATCTCTCCCGCTGACTTTGGCGGTTTCCCTCCACGCCCCGGACGATGAATTGCGCGACGAACTCGTTCCTTTGAATAAACATTTCAAAGTCGATCAGATTCTCGATGCCGCATGGGATTATGCCCGTGAGACGAAACGGCGCGTCTCGATTGAATACATCATGATTCGCAAGATGAACGATCAGGCATGGCGGGCGGATCTTCTGGCTAAGAAGCTGAAGTCAAGAGGGGATTGGGGATGGTTCCATGTGAATTTGATCCCACTCAATCCCACTCCAGGTTCTCAGTGGACTCGTTCGGATCCACAAGACGAGAGGGAGTTCGTTGCTCGTCTGGAGGCAGCTGGAGTGCCGGTAACGATCAGGGAATCTCGCGGACAAGATATTGACGGAGCATGCGGACAGTTGGCGAGCGCTGTCAAAGATGCTCTATCTTCTAAAGATCACGATTCTTCAGATGAGTGCTGACGCCTGTTGCGGTGGTCATTCAACCAGGCGACGGCATCATCGATATCATCTACGAGGGCGATAGCATCGGACATTCGTCCGCTGGCAAGGGAAGAAAGTAAAGGCCAAGCGGGCAAGTCCTTAAGCCAGTGATCCTTTCCAACGAAAATCATCGGAGTGATCTTTTCAGGATCGGCGCAGTAGAAATTGCTCGTTGCAGCCTGGAAGATCTCTTGAACTGTTCCTGCTGCTCCCGGTAAGAAGACGATTCCTGCCCGGCATTGTTGAAGGAGCATGTCTTCGCGGATCGCATTGGAGAAATATTTGGCGATATGCGTTGAAAAGACATTGGATGGTTCATGTCCGTAATACCAGGTGGGGACGGAGATGGACGGAGCGCTTGGAGGAAATTGGGCGCGGATTTCCAATGCTGATGCAACCCATGCTGTCGAGTCGGTATGGAATGTGGGGATCGAAGCGAGATGGTCGATAGCGGATACCAAAACGGGATAGCGTCCTGCTAGATAGGCTCCCAGATTTGTCGCTTCCATCGCTCCAGGACCTCCGCCGGTCAAGACGGTAAATCCGTGGAGGGCAAGTTGAGATCCCAGACGGACAGCTCCCACATAGTCGTCACTTCCGCGCTCATAGGCGTGTCCGCCCATTACGCCAACCGTCGAGTGAAAATCGATATCCCTTAAATATTCTTCAAGAGCTGTGCTGATCGCATGATCGTGCAGACTCATCGCCAAGGTTGCATGAATTGGGGAGGGAGTATGGAGCGATCTCGTCCACGAATAGATACGAGCATCGGCGGTATCGGCATAGAGATTGCCAGAAAAGATTGCATCGTAGAGTTCATCGGCTTCATAGAGGTGTGAGCGGTAGGCATTAAAAGGAAGATTGTCGAAGGCGGGGAAGATCAACGCACCTTTCTGTCTCATCGTATCGATCATTCCAGACGGAAGTTGACAGCCGAGAAAGACCGCACCTTCCATGTCGATATCCGACAGATCCTCATCGCTGAGATCTAAGGATTGGATAGTGCATCGTCTCAAAGAAGCAACCGTTGAGATATGGTCATGCCAGCGCTCATAGGAGTCGATGTCACATGCGCTCAGGGGAGTTGAATCCATCAGACCTGCCTCCAATAGATCTCTTTGCCCTCATCGTAACGGTATCCCACCTGCAGACCATACAGATCTGGTAAATCGTCATCAATGCGGTAAGAATTGTGAATAGTCACACAATTTCCATCATGACTATGAGGTGATGGTTCTAAGAATTCTCCCGCAATGACCTCTCCATCGTAATTGATGATCCTAAACGATGAGGGATCGCTTATCTCATGGGGATTTTGGGCTGAATCTGTTGAGCAGATATGAACTGTGAAAGTGATGGGCACATCTTGGAGATAGGGGTGTACGTACTCGATCTCGTCGATAGAAATGGTCGTTTCATTCGGGAGAGCGACTTTCGTTTTTTCATCGACGTGAATGATCTCATGAGATAAGGAGTAGTGATCTTTCATAAAATCGGGGAGGCGTGGAAGAGCCATTAGTACACCGGCAAGGAGGAAAGCGATCAGTGTGGTGACGATATTGCGCCTGATCGAAAAGGTGATGGGGATATCTACCGTATCGATAAGGTTAATCGATCCCGCCTGTGGACAATGGCGTCGGTAGGCGTGATCGAGATATCGGATATCCGATCGTCGATGTTTGGCAATGGGGATCGTGATGATCTGTCCATATCGATCGATGAGAGAGATATAGTGCTGGCTGCGGATCTGCGTGATCACCTCGGATAGATAGATGATCGTGGGAGGAATTTGCAACATGCCATATCGAACCACGATGCCGCGAGAGGCGTCTGCGTAAAGCCAACCAGGAAAGATCGGTTCTGGATTGGACAGATAGCGTCGATATCGGATCTTTCGTAGAGTGGAAAGGTCGACATGGCGCTTTTCCAGGATCGGTGGATAGCCTGGATAACTTCCTAGGGAATGCTCACAGATCCCTCGATGGGGATGAGAGCGGTCAATGGGTTTATGCGGTGAATAGTCGTAGCCGTCTTGATGAGCTATCTGCCTGATATGGGCGCAGCGTATCGCCGTCTCGATGGCATATTTCACCTGTGCCGAGCTGGGTTCAGGATCGCTATAGTCCGCATAGAGATGCAACAGTGCCGCATTGCGAGATTCACTGTGGGGAGTAAAGATAAGAGAATTTGTTATCAGGGTATCGCTGATTCGATGAATATCTGCGAAAAGAGCGTGGTAGAGCTCAGTTCGTAGCGGAGCGGGCAGAGATTCGGCATAGAAAGTTACCAGATAGCGGTGATCGATAAAGGTGATCTGAACGCTGATATTGCCGGCGGACGGATAATAGCGTCCAAGACTGCGCTGGAATGTCGATTTGATAATTGAGCAGGCGGAATCTCCGATACGGTTATGGGGGAGTAGGCAGCTCATAAGGGCTTCTCCCGTAGGCAAAGTAGCCGCTTGATCGTGGATTGGTTCACAAGGAGGAAGAGGCAGGATCCCTCGATTGGAAAAATCTGTGAATACGCAACGGTGAAGGCTGGGATGATCGCTTGTCCATACGAAACGACAGCGCCGATGATGAGGGTTGATCGCCTCGATCACAGCGGCTAGAGCGTCACGATTGACCATTTCTGCACGATCGAGAGGAAGCCATATGGGGAAAATCGCTCCAAAGCGAACGATATCGTCTGCTATCCATATCCGAGACGGCATGGCGGGGGGAGGAGCTGTAGGTAGATGATGCCAGATCAGATCGGAATGGGTGAGGAATCGCTCAATTAATTCAGCTAATTCGATACATGCACGCGATGAGCCAGATATGGTGATCTGCGTATAGCACATCGCTGGCGATATGGAATATTCAGCATCATGACGTTTTTCCTTCTCAAGATAGGTAGAGAGGGAGGCTAAAACGGCCATAAGAGCGCCGTTACCGTTGATGGGTTCATGACAATACCCGAAGGAAAAGTACAGATCGAGTGAATATCGAGAGTCGCTGAGATCGTCTTTATCGTCATGTGCAAGCAAAATCCATGCTTGATCGCGATTCTCATTCAAAAAATCTGGTGTGGGCATCATGACAGCTCCCAGTCAATATCGTCCTCACCATTTCTACTTCTATAGTTCAAGCTGACGTGAGAGTCAGATGCGGGGGAGTCGAAATGAAGGGGCAAAGAATGGCATGTGCCACTAGCTAAGACGATCGTGTCCATATCGAGCCTATTGGTAGGTAATAGCAGTCTTCCATCGGGGTATTTGAGCATGAAATTGTGCAAGATCTCATCTGGAGAGATGGATATATCACCGGATTGAGCGCATAGGTTCATGCTAAATGAGAGCTCTTTATGAGAGGAGGAAATATCGGAGATTTCCATGCTCATCCCGTCCGATAGAAAGATAGGAGAGGCATAAAGAGACATCCTGTATGCGCTAGATGCTTTCCAAGAGTTCACAGCAGTGATAGCTACGCTGGGAGCGTTTAGACAAAGAGCCCCAGCGATCGCGACCGCCACTATCGTTCGAAGGAAGTGTCGCATTTTGCTCACGCCGGGCTTTAGAAGGGCGAAAGAATCGGCGATAGGTATATCCGATTCGATGATGAGAGCTGTGGGGGAGGCAGAACGTATCGCGTTGAGAATCGTCTCTTTTTGGGTCAAACTATCCCTTCCCAGGTCGATAGGGATGGTCGATTTTCGCATGGTGTGATCGATCACAGTGATTGCGACATTGCCATGAACGATCGCGCAGATAACCTGCTCATAGAGGAATGCTCTCTGGCTTGGCGGAGTCTTGGCTTGAGAGGAGTGAATCAGACTCAGTTGTATACCTCGTTCACCTATATGGAGACGGTAGGGAATGGGTTGATTCTGAGGAGCAAGCGAGTGGGAGCAGGTAAGAAAATAGCTGCGTTGAACGCGTATGTCGTCTATATGTGGATAGGGATAGATTGGATAGCTTTCACAGAGGTTTTTCGTATCGCTATGGCTGTCATCGTCTGTGAGGGGAAAGAAACTGAGGTGGGCGCTTTCAGATGCCGTGGTGAGGATAGTTCTCACATCATCAAGATGCACTGTATCGTCTAGACGACCGCAGGCTAGATAGCTACCTCTCATCCAGATCGCCTCGTGGAAACTTTCCGTAAAATTCACCAAGACGTCGAGCAATTCCTCGTCATCTAATGTGGGTGAGAAAAGCAGATCATCTCGCAGACGGGTGATGATCTGCTCATGGCTATTCCTAGACGGAATGAAGAAAGATGCGCAGATACCCTCCCGTGTCTCCACCATTTCAATAGCGACTGGAGCTGCAAAATCGTAGGCGACCTGATTGCGGGCGATCAGATAGCGCCATGCTGAGATTGCCGCCAAGGAATTGGCGCTCATCGGTATGAGAATTGAAAACAGAGGGAGACGTTCTTGTTCAAAATCTGTAATGGCAAGGGAAAAAGGAAGTCGAGAGTTCGGATTATCCCCTTGAGCTTCAGGGGCGCTTGGAAAGGATAGAGAGGCAAGAGGATCATCGTCTTGGTGAAAACGGGCGATGAGAGCATCGGCATTTTTCGTAGTCGCTTGGTGAAGGATCTGTTGGGCTTGAGCGGCGATCTGCTCATCGGTGGCATAGCACAACACCTTATAACGCCTATTCCAAGGAGCTAGCAAGGAGATGAACTGGCAGATCGTATCGAGATCATGTCCTCCATAGGGGGTATGGCTAAGAGGTGTGAAAGATGCAAGGTCCAATGTCGCTGTCGATGCCCCCGTCCGAACTGCTAGGGAATGGGGCCAAGCGAGTGGGGGGAATTCAATGGGTAAGCCCAATTCCAAACAGGATGGGTCGTTAAAAATTTCCATGAGACGTCGCCATGAGGCGATGACGATATGGGGTGCGCCGACGAATTCTATAGCTGTACGTATGCCAGTGGTAAGGATGGAAACATGAGGAATAACCACCCTTCCCATCTCTAGAGGGCGTTCCAATTCCCGCACCAAAGCACCCAGAGAATGACCTAAAATACCGTAGTCAGAAAGCTTTTCGTCAATGAATCCATAGTCTATTTCGATGCCGAGACGATAGATATTTTCGTCTGTGGTGGCATCGTCATAGATTTGCCATGGATATCCGTTGACGTTATTCCATTGGATCATCGCTGCTCCTGATCTCGCTGCATAGCGCAAGTCTATCTAGTTCAATATGGTTGCCTTCGTCCTATGGACTACTCTGGAGGAGGCCGAGAATAAGGAAGCGAGAGATGAGCATCAATCTAGGTGTGCCGCAGAAGCGAAATGACCTGCCTCTAGTATCTCCACGGCGACCTACCCGCAAGGTTCGCGTGGGCTCTACCGCAGTGGGTGGAGATGCCCCCATTACTGTCCAATCCATGACGACGACGTTGACCAGCGATGTCAATGCCACATTGCAGCAGATCGCTGAACTGACTGCCGCTGGATGCGATATCATCCGCGTGGCTGTCCCCAGCCAAGATGATGCCGATGCTTTGCCGGCTATCGCTGCTCAATCGAAGATTCCAGTTATCGCCGATATCCATTTCCAACCTCGCTATGTCTTTGCTGCGATCGAAGCCGGATGCGCTGGCGTGAGGGTTAATCCTGGGAACATCAAGGCATTTGACGATAAGATTGCCCAGATTGCTGAGAAGGCGTCTGAACACGGTACGGCTTTACGTATCGGTATCAATGCAGGTTCTTTAGATAAGCGTCTCCACGATCTTTATGCCACAGATCCTGCCGGCGCTTTGGTGCGCTCAGCTCTTAATGAAGCCGCTCTTTTCGAGCAGGTGGGCTTCTACGATTTCGGTATCTCGGTAAAACATCACGATCCTGTCATCATGATCGATGCCTATCGACGTCTGTCCGAGGCATGCGATTATCCCTTACATCTTGGAGTGACCGAAGCTGGACCAGCTTTTCAAGGAACGGTGAAATCGGCGGTTGCTTTCGGAGCTCTGCTCTCTCAAGGAATCGGCGACACTATTCGCGTCTCCTTGTCAGCTCCTCCTGTGGAGGAAGTGAAAGTCGGTATCAAGATTTTGGAATCTCTCAACTTGCGTCCACGCCAATTTGAGATCGTTTCATGTCCTAGCTGCGGACGAGCCCAAGTCGATGTCTATACCTTGGCCAATCAGGTCACCGAGGCTTTGAAAGATATGACTGTTCCTATCCGTGTGGCGGTGATGGGATGTATCGTCAACGGTCCTGGAGAAGCTCGGGAAGCCGATCTGGGAGTCGCTTCTGGCAATGGACGCGGACAGATCTTCGTGAAGGGCGAGGTGATCGATACCGTGCCGGAGAGCGAGATCGTCGATCGTCTCATCCGTGAGGCTCATCGCATTGCAGATGAGATGGGTGCCCAGGAGAGCGGGAAAGTGAGCGTGGATATCATCTCATGAGCGGCAGGGTGCGTCTGCTGACGGAAAGCGATCGCAGTGATGCCTTAGAGCTGTGTGAACGCCATCCATATGAGTCGTTATTCCTCGCCTCGCGTATCGCCCATCAAGGAATTGAGCGAGAAGATCTCGGCTGTCCGATCTGGGGATATGAGGTGGACGGTTCCTTAGTCGCTCTATGCCATGATGGGGTGAATTTGTCGGTTATCGGCGATGAAGAATCCCACGCTCCCTTTGCCGAATATATCGGTCCTCGAGATCAAACGGCATCGATTATGGGGCCGTCGGCAAGCGTACAGGGTATCTATCGAGCTTTGATTGATCGATGGGGGAGAAGTTGGGGTGATCCCCGTCAGATACGAGGTAATCAGCCGCTGTTTTTCATCGACCACGATCCCATCTTGCCTCCAGATCTTAGAGTCCGTCTGGTCAATAGCGATGAGGAATATCCTTATTATCGTGCGGCTGTCGCCATGTATGAGGAAGAAGTCGGTCCGTTGGATTGCGCTGCGAGCTATCGGCGCTATATCTCGACTCTTATCGCCTCTGGGATGTCTTTTGGCGCCTATGCGGACGGACAATTTTGGTTCAAATCAGAGATCGGGTGTTGGTATCGCGATAGGGCTCAGATCGAAGGGGTATGGATGGCTCCCCATCTGAGGGGGCGTCGTCTTGCTCCTTCTGCTTTTGCTCAGGTACTCCTCTTAGCGCGCAGACGTTTTCCGAAGATCTCCCTATATGTCAATTCCTATAACCGTGTGGCCTATCATCTGTACCTGTCTGTCGGTATGCGCCAGATCGCCACGATGTCAACGATCTTATATTGACAGATAGCGAGATATGTCGATGCTGTCTCCTCGGCACGTGTAGAAGCATGAGAGGTAGCGGATCAAGACGAGAAAATTGAGTCCATATCGTTATCGAATTTCTCTTATGGAATTCTAGGTTCTTGGGTGTGGCGATGGTAAATTGGTAAGTGCAATATCAGACATATGATGTCCGACTTCGAATGAGGGAGTTCAATGTTGAATGCAACCCGTGGAACTAGCCGTCGTGATTTTTTCAAGCTGACGGGAAGTCTTGGTCTGGCTGCTGGCTTCGCCGCTACCCTGAGCGCCTGTGGCTCTAAGAAAGAAGGGGAAGCTCAAGGCTCTTCCAATGCTGCCGCTAGTAAAGACGGTGTTATCAAAGCTGGTATCAGCTATGAGCTGGGTACCAATGGATATGACCCGATGACCACCACGTCGGCTCTGACCCTGGCTGCTAACTGGCATACCTTGGAAGGTCTGACTGAACTCGATCCTGTTTCCACCCAGGCCTATGCCGCATTGGGTAAGGAATTGCCGGTCAAGGTTGACGATACGACCTATGAAGTGACCTTGCGTGATGGCGCGGTATTCTCCACCGGCGAAGCCGTGACCGTAGACGACGTCGTCTATTCCTTCGAGCGCGTTCTCGATCCGGCAAATAAGTCTCTCTATGCCACCTTCTTGGCCTTCCTCGACTCGGTAAGCGCCAAGGATGAATCCACTGTCGTCATCAAGCTCAAATATGCCTTCTCCTTGGTCGCTGAGCGTCTTTCGGTGGTCAAGATCGTTCCCAAGGCTTTGGTTGATACTGAAGACAAGCGTAAGGAATTCGATCGCAATCCGGTCGGTACTGGCGCCTATATCATGACCGATAACGGTGCTGCTTCCCAGACGGTACTCTTCGAGCGCAACGAGAAGTACAACGGTCCCAAGCCTGCTCTCGCTGCGAAGATGATCTGGAATATCATGCCCGAGAATACGACGCGTACCAACGCTTTGACCTCGGGAACTGTCCAGGCGATCGATGCTGTCTCCGCTACCGATCTGACCGCCATGAAAGATCCCAACAAGGTTGCCGCTCTTCAAGGCTTCGGTTTGGTCTTCATGATGTTCAACTGCGATGCGTCCAACCCGATGTCTGATGTGAAGAACCGTCAGGCTATCCTCTATGCCGTCAACTATGACGAGATCTGCACTAAGGGCATGGCTGATCTGGCTACCCCGGCTACCTGTTTCGTCCAGAAGGAACATCCCACCTATAAGGAAGCCTCTACCGTCTACACCCATGACGTGGAGAAGGCGAAGTCCTTGTTGGCTGAGACTGGTTTGAAGAAGGTTCGTCTGCTCTGTAGCGATCACGGATGGTTCTCACAGGTTCGTCCGACGATCAAGCAGAATCTTGAAGCTGCAGGTCTTGAGGTCGTCTTTGAAGAGAAGAAGTCTTCCGACGTCTACTCGACTATTGATGGAAATCCCGAAGCTTATGACGTTGTTCTGGCTCCTGGTGATCCTTCCGTCTTTGGTCAGGATGCCGACCTGCTCATGCGTTGGTGGTATGCCGGTGATACCTGGACCGATCAGCGTATGCACTGGAAGGGAAGCGCTGAATACACCAAGGTTCAAGAGTTGCTCGATCGCGCTGTTCAGGTTGAAGGCGACGAACAGCTCAAGGTATGGCACGATCTCTATGACTATATCTCCGAGGTTGTTCCGCTCTACCCGCTCTTCCATCGCAAGACTCCGACCGCTTATAACGCCCAGACCTTGGTCGATTTCAAGCCGATCGCCATCACGGGTCTGTCCTTCGTCGGTGTGGGTACCACATTGAGCGAGTGATCGTCTCTTTGCTAGACCGGAAGGGAGTGGGGAATCCCCACTCCCTTTTTGTAGTCTGAAATCTGTAAAAGTGACACCGCGAGGTAGGCGTCAGACATCTGATAAATATAGACTGTTCTTAGCCGCTCGCGGCTCAACCTATCTCTGTAGGTCATCGCACGTCAGCAAAGGAGCCCTTACGTGACGAACCTTATCCGCCTGATCGGTAGACGCCTTATCGCTCTACCCGTGATGGTCTTGGGTGTGACTGTGCTCGTCTTTATCGTCATGTCCTTTTCCAATGTAGACCCCGCTCGTCTGGCATTGGGAGAGGCAGCCAGTCCTGGAGCCCTTGAGGCCTATCGCGAAGCCCACCATCTCAACGACCCGCTCATCAGTCGTTTCTTTAGCTATCTGGGTCATCTCGTCCAAGGGGATCTCGGACAGAGCTTCACCGGAGAAAATATCTCCTTATTGGTGAAAAACGCCTTCCCCATCACCTTACAGTTGACTTTCATCGGACTGTTTTTCGCGGTCTTATTAGCCACGATCCTTGGCGTGACCGCTGCTCTCTTCCGCGATCGTTGGCCTGACCAGCTCATTCGAGTGATTTCCATTCTCTGCCTGGCTACCCCTTCCTTCTGGTTGGCCCTTTTGCTCATCCAGATGTTCTCCGATGTCCCTGGCGGTACCGGCACTTTCCCCGCTGTGGTGACCAATTGGGTTCATTTCACCGATGACCCAGCAGGCTATATCAATGTGATCTTCCTTCCTGCTATCGCTGTCGGCGTACCCACCTTAGGATCGCTTACCCGAGTCGTGCGTACCGCGATGGTTGAAGAACTTGATCGTGACTATGTGCGTACCGCGATCGGCGCAGGTATTCCGAAATCTGTTGTCGTTGGACGCAATGTCTTACGCAATGCCTTGATTACCCCCATCACCGTCTTGGGTTTGCGTGTTGGCTACGCCATGGGTGGTGCGGTCGTCATCGAGATGATTTTCAATATTCAAGGTATGGGACAGTTGATCTTCCAAGGTATTACCCGTAATGACGTCAATATCGTCATGGGTGTATCGATCACTATCGCCTGTGCGTTCATCATCATCAACATCATCGTGGACATGCTATATGTGCTGGTCAACCCGAGAATCAGGAGCGTGTGATGCTGCACCGTAAAACTCTCAATAAGGTTTCGCAGCCTGGAATGCGCTTCCAAGGGTGGAAAGCTATGCCTCTGGGCTCCAAGATCGCTGTCATCGTCTTGGCTTTGATCGCAATAGCTGCCATTCTCGCTCCCCTCTTGGCTCCCTATAATCCTGGGGCTACCAATCTGACCTCCCAGGAGACCGTCATCCATATCGAAGGGGTAGGGGATCAGCGTATTGTCGATAACTCTGTCCCCCCGCAGGGAGCCCATCTATTCGGTACGGATGGAGCCGGACGAGACGTCTTCTCCCGAGTTCTCTACGGTGCGCGTATTTCGCTAATCGTCGGCATCTGCTCGACAGGTCTTGCTTTGATCGTGGCGGCTGTCCTCGGTTCGATTGCGGCGACGGCTCGCAAGTGGATTTCGGAATTGCTCATGCGCACTCTCGATGTGCTGATGAGCTTCCCCGGTATCGCTTTGGCGGCTGTTTTGGTCTTGGCATTGTCCAATATCTTGCCGATGATTCCTGTCATCATCGTTGCGATTGCTATCCTTTATGTCCCCCAGCTCACCCGTGTGGTGCGAGCCAATGTCTTGACTCAATTCGGTGAAGATTATGTGGCTGCCTCCAAGGTCATGGGCTCATCGAATTGGTGGATTTTGGCAGTTCATGTGGCGCGTAACTGTATCGCTCCCATCATGGTTTTCGCCACGGTCTTGGTGGCCGATGCCATCGTCTTTGAGGCATCCCTTTCATTTATCGGTGCGGGTATTTCCTCGGTGAACGCTCCTACATGGGGCAATATGCTTTCCGAAGGTAAGGAATATTTGCTGACAGGACATTGGTGGACGACCTTCTTCCCCGGTTTGATGATCCTCATCACAACCCTATGCCTCAATATCCTCTCTGAAGGTTTGACCGATGCGATGGCTTCACCGCGCATCAAGGTGAAAGCTGACGTGGAAGCCGACGAGAAGGCTATGGCTGAACGCGGAGGTGAGAAGGTTCAGGCAAGCTCCATTGAAGGGATGAGCTCGTTGAGCACCATCGTCCGTCCGGCAGGTTCTGATATTCCGCTCGCTGAACGTCTACAAGTCTTGCGTGAAGCTGAATTGGCTCGTAACGACCGTCTGATCTATCGCGATAATGCGGCTCCGATTCTCGAAGTTAAAGACCTGTCGATCGCATTCCCCGCCCAACACGGTGAGGTCGATATCGTCGATTCGGTCTCTTTCTCCGTCCGTCCTGGAGAGACGATGGGTCTTGTCGGTGAATCCGGCTGCGGTAAGTCGATCACCTCAATGGCGATCATGGGATTGTTGCCGACCACTGCCCGTATCGGTGGACAGATCCTCTTCAAGGGCAAAGATCTGTTGCAGTTGACCCCTTCAGAGCACAATGATCTTCGCGGCCATGAACTGTCGATGATCTATCAAGACGCCTTGTCCAGCTTGAACCCGTCCATGCTGATCAGCGCCCAGATGAAACAGCTGACCACGCGTGGGGGAACCCGTTCGGCAGAGGATCTTTTGCATTTGGTCGGTCTTGATCCGGTGCGCACCTTAAAGTCCTATCCCCATGAATTATCAGGTGGTCAGCGTCAGCGAGTATTGATCGCAATGGCTTTGACACGCGATCCGTCCCTGGTCATTGCAGATGAGCCTACGACAGCTCTCGATGTGACTGTTCAAGAACAGGTCGTTGAATTGCTCAATGAATTGCGTGAACAACTCGGTTTCGCAATGGTATTCGTCAGCCACGATCTCGCTTTGGTGGCGAAATTGGCTCATTCCATCACCGTCATGTACGCGGGACAGGTTGTTGAACAGGGCACTACTACCCAGTTGTTGACCAATCCGATGCACGAGTACACGCGAGGTCTGCTTGGTGCTGTCCTCTCAATCGAGTCGGGGTCAAACCGTTTACATCAGGTGCCCGGCACGGTTCCTTCTCCCAGGGAATTCGTTCGCGGAGACCGTTTTGCTCCGCGGTCAAGCTATCCCGAGGTCGGTTTGGATTGTCGTCCACATCTCAAAGATGTTGCAGGAGAACCAGGGCACCGTTACGCCATCACTGAGGAATTGGAAGCGCTCTTGGCTAAGGAGGGTCGTCGATGAGCACCTCATGGAATCCCGATACCGATCCGGTCATCGAGCTGAAAGGCGTTCATGTCATTCACCGCTCCCGCACGGGTTCTCTTTTTAAGCCCGATACCGTCCATGCCGTCAACGATGTGTCATTGACTGTGAGGCGTGGGGAGACCTTGGGCATCGTCGGTGAATCCGGTTGTGGTAAGTCCACCACCGCTCGTGTGATGGTCGGTCTCCAAACAGTCACTTCTGGTGAGGTGATTTTCAAGGGACGTCCGCTGGGTTCATCTGCAAAGGATCGTAAGGAATTGGGGCGATCGGTCTCAGTGGTCTTCCAAGATCCCGCTACCGCTTTGAATCCGCGCATGATTATCCGCGATACCTTGATGGATCCTTTGAAGGTTCACGGTTTGGGTTCTGAGCGCGAACGTGAAGCCCGTGTACGCGAGCTACTCTCGGTCGTCGGCTTACCTCAAAGCGCTCTCGACGTTTTGCCCCGTCAGATCTCAGGTGGCCAGCGTCAACGCGTCGCTATCGCCCGTGCATTGGCTCTCGATCCCGACATCATCGTCGCCGATGAGCCGACCAGCGCTTTGGACGTCAGCGTGCGAGCGCAGGTTTTGAATCTTTTACAAGATCTGAAGGTATCGCTCGGCTTAGGTCTGGTATTTATCTCCCACGACATCAATACGGTGCGCTATATCTCCGATCGCATCGCGGTCATGAACAGCGGTCAACTGGTTGAAGTCAATACCACGAAAGAAATTTTCAATAATCCGCAGCAGGATTACACCAAGATGTTGCTTAGCTCCGTGCCGTCTTTGCTGTGAGCACAGAATAGAGGAAATTCATGGATACTCGATTTACCGGGGTGATTCCCCCGGTCGTTACTCCCTTAAACGCTGCAGGGCAGGTTGATGATGACAGCCTTGATCGTCTCGTCGATCATCTGTTGAATGCTGGGGTGAATGGGCTATTCCTTCTCGGCTCTACCGCCGAGACTGCCTATTTAACCGATCGTCAGCGTGACCAGATCGTAGATCGCGTCGTTAAGCGGGCCAATGGGGCTGTGCCGATTATCGTTGGAGCAATCGATATGACAGCTCATCGCGTCATCGACCATGCCAAGCGGGCTGAAGCTCTCGGAGCCGATGCTATCGTCTCGGCTTGTCCGTTCTATGCGATCAATGATGTTAACGAGATCAGCGATCATTTCCGCGCTATCGCTCAGGCGATCCCTCTCCCTCTGTTCGCTTATGATGTGCCCGTCCGTCTCAATCGAGTCAAACTCAGTCGAGATATGCTCATCCAGTTAGGTGTTGAGGGCACTTTGGCAGGTGTGAAGGATTCTTCGGGAGATGATGTCGGATTCCGCCGTCTGGTGATGGCCAATGAGGATGCTGGTCATCCACTGTCTTTGCTGACAGGACATGAATGTGTCGTCGATGGAATGCTCCTTTTGGGAGCTGATGGTGTGGTTCCCGGCTATGCCAATATCGATCCGGTTCGCTATGTCGACATGTGGCGAGCAGCTCAGGTGAAAGATTGGGAGAAAGCTCGTCAACTTCAAGATGAGATCTGCCGTGGTTTCGAGATTGTTTTCACTTCGGTGGGACGTTCTGGAGATGCTGCGGGCGTTGGAGCTTTCAAGACGGCGATGCGCGCTCTGGGTATCATCGAAACCAATCAGATGTGCTTCCCTGTCAAGGCATTGGACGGTGAGGTCGTAGCACAGATTGAACAGATCGTCCGCGATCATATCGTGGGCTGAGGAAAGCAGAAAGCGAGGATGAGATGAACCGAGATTCCGATCTGGTCGTAGGTGTTGATCTGGGCGGGACGAAGATCGCGGCGGCATTGGTCGATGCCGATGGGCAGATCGTCTCGGATCTCGTCACGCGTCCTACGCCTGCTCAAGAGGGACCTGAGGCGATGCTCAATACCATCGCCTCCTTGGTGACCACCGTGGTATCCAACGCTCAAGCGGATAGTCCTGGATGCGATATATCCATTCAAGGAGTTGGAATCGGTGCTGCCGGCATGATCGATATCGCAACAGGGACGGTGATCTCTGCTACCGAATCCATCAAGGGATGGAAGGGAACGAAAGTCGCTGAAGGGATCGCCTCTCGTCTCGAATCGGCTGGTTTGGGATTACTGCCGGTCTTTGTCGATAACGATGTCAATGCCTATGCGGCAGGGGAGGCATGGAGAGGCGCCGGACGGGGTGCCGATATCGTCTTGGTTGCCGCCGTAGGGACGGGAGTTGGTGGAGCTATCGTCATCAATGGCACCACCGTTACCGGACGACGCGGTGTCGCTGGTGAGATCGGTCATCTGCCTGTGCGCGGTGCGGAAGGTCAGCGTTGTACCTGTGGACGAGACGGTCATCTGGAGGCGATTGCGGCAGGTCCTCAAATTTATCGTCGATATATCGAGTTGGGAGGAGACCCGTCCAAGGCAGCGACGACAAAGGACTTGCGTTTGCTCGCTGAATCTGGCGATGAGATAGCTTGTAGGGTATATCGCGATTCTGCCGAGGCGTTAGGGGTCGCTTTGGCGGGGCTTGCTGCAACTATCGATCCCGATGTCATCATCATCTCTGGCGGAGTTGCAGGGGCTGGTGAGATATGGTGGGCTCCTTTAGAGAAATCTTTCAGGGCAGAGCTCATCGAGCCTTTGAAAGATATTGATATATGTCAAAGTAATTTGGGGACGAACGCCCCGATTATCGGCGCTGCCTATGGGGCGTTTCGTCTGGCGGCTTCCCATGCCTCGCAATGTGCTGATAGCGCGAAAGGATAGATGATGAATCCACTATTAACCCTTCTCGAAGGCAAACTCATCGCTTCGGCGCAGGCATATCCTGGCGAGCCGATGAGGGATCCGCGCACGATGGCTCAGGTCGCTCAAGCCTGTGTGCAAGGTGGGGCGAGTGCGATCAGGGCGCAAGGCTTAGCCGATCTCTCCTTGATTCACCAAGCGGTCGATGTTCCAGTGATCGGCTTATGGAAAGACGGTCACGATGGGGTCTTTATCACTCCGACCTTGCATCATGCTTTGGCGGTTGCTGGAACGGGCTGTGAGATCGTTGCGATTGACGGCACGCGTCGTGAACGTCCAGATGGGTTGACTTTCGCTCAGACGGTGAAGGAATTCAAAAAGATTCGCCCCGATGTGCTCGTCATGGCAGATTGTGGGTCCTATGAGGATGCGATGATGGCTCAAGAGGCTGGTGCCGATATTCTCGGTACCACATTGGCTGGCTATACCGATGATCGTCCCAAGACTGATGGCCCCGATCTGGAATTACTCGCCCAAATCAAGGCGGATGCTGATCGTCCGATCTTCGTTGAAGGACGAATTCATACTCCAGCTCAGGCTCGAGAGGCAATGGAAGCGGGAGCCTATGCGGTCGTCGTCGGCACGGCGATCACCCATCCGACGACGATCACGAGCTGGTTCGTTGACGCTGTCGAGAAACGGAAATGACATGTTATTGACCTATCCAGTGCTCGATGCTCATGGACGTCTGATCGCATCATCTATCGAGGTGGACGATCACGGCGTGGTCGTTGCGATGGAAAAAACCGGTGGCGATACCCCTTCGGCAGGGCCGGTAGTGATTCCTGCTATCGTCGATGTCCACTGCCATGGGGGAGGGGGATATTCCTTCCCTGATGATTACGATCTGGACGCGATCGCGACAGCGGTATCCACTCATCGCAGACGGGGGACGACCCATCTGGTCGCCTCGTTAGTGTCGATGGCTGATCCTCTTCCAGCTCTTGAGGCTTTGGTGAAAGCCTGCGATAAGGGATTACTTGTCGGTATTCATATGGAAGGCCCCTATGTCTCTCCCCATAAGCCGGGGGCTCAAAATCCTGCTGTCATTCGCAATCCCGATCTCGATGAGTTGCGTACCTGGTTAGAGACTGGGCGCGGCTGGATCAAGACGATGACTCTTGCTCCTGAACTTCCTCAGGCTGATAAAGCAACGGAATTATTGATCGATTATGGAGCGAAACCCTCATGGGGTCATACGAATGCGACGAGCCAGATCACCGCTGAACTTCTCGATAAGACGACTGCCTATGCCCGCAGAAAGGGATATGAAGGTTCTGCCCAAACAGCGACCCATTTATTCAACGCGATGCCATCATTGCATCATCGTGAGCCAGGGCCGATTCACAGTTTCATGAGAGCTGCTTCTCGCGGTGAATGCGTCGTTGAGGTGATCGGTGATGGTGTGCATATCGAGCCGTCTTTGGCGGCTGATGTGATTCGTGTCTTGGACGATGAGGATCGTCCGGGAGCCATGTTGATTACCGATGCGATGGCGGGGGCGGGTATGCCCGATGGCGACTATCAATTGGGCGGATTGGATGTCACGATTGAATCGGGTGTGGCGACATTGAGCGGCACGTCCACGATTGCTGGGGGGACGGCGTGCCTCGGTGATGAATGTGCTATCGCCTATGCTCACGGTCTTGCTCTGGATACGATCGTCAGGGCGGTCTGCCTGGCTCCTATTCAGGCTCTTGATCTGTCAATCGATACCCAGATCGAGGTTGGAAAACCGTTGACTGCCGTTCTGCTTGATGAACTCTGCCGGGTGGTCAAGGTCTATAAAGACGGTCGTCTCTATTCACCATCCTCTTAGGATCTCCCTTTCTATCTCAACTGCCCATCTGCTCTTTGTAGAAGCAGGTGGGCATTTTGTCGCTGGTGGAATGCGGGATCGTGGTTTGTTCACCTTCTCCTATCTTTTTAGGGCGACAAGCAATTCTAAAAAGTAGTTGAAGGTTCATATAAATCTCTTTGCGCTTTTCCCTCTTTTGCTTAAAAAGCGATATGTCGTTGAATTGAATTCACTCTTGTCCTTTGGTACAACAAAATCCATCCGCATATTTTGTTGGAAACTGACAGCTCCCTATGGGGGAAGGAGGAGTGAGAGTGATCTCACAATCAAAGGAACGAAAGGGGAGGAGTTCTGCGCTGAAGAAAGCGGCGAGAACTGCTCTGGCTTTCGCTGTTGGGGGGGGGATGCTCCTAGG
>JAEZYG010000043.1 GCA_023419175.1 Actinomycetes bacterium | reverse complement strand
GATAGAAGGTATCCGACAAGATGATGACCTGATAGCGCGAGCGCAACCATTCGAGGAATTCTTTAGCGCCCTCAAGAGGAGATAGATCGGCAATGACCGTTTGAATCTGCTCGATTCCCAAACCGTGCCTATCGAGAACGCGCAGACGGTGGGTCATCAATTCGTCATAATCGGCGATATCTCGGGTGGTCAGACGCAAATCATCAATCCCTGTCGCTTCGGCGACATTGACCCAGATCTCAGGAACCAAAACCCCTTCAAGATCGAGACATGCGATACGCATTTACACTCCTTCCACTCTCATCGAATGAATCTTTCCATGGACTTGCGAACAATTTTCCAAACATTCACAGCAACGGGCAAGATCCCTGGTCAATGCACGATGAGTCATCAATTGCAGCTGGGCATGAGCACCTTGTTCTCCTGCCGTAGCGAATTGGCGAGCCGTCTCAATCGAGATGCCGTGTTCGGACAAGATTCCAGCAATAGTGCTGAGAACACCTGGCTCATCGCTCACTTCGAAGCGCAAGAAATAACGGCTGAAGGTCTCACCGCGGTCTTTCAGCTCGTGATCGGCATACATCGACTGGATCGTGGGAGCCATCTGTGCGTGACGGTGACGGGCGACGGTGACGATATCTCCCACGACAGCGCTTGCTGTAGGAGCACCTCCCGCTCCTGGACCTTGGAACATCAAGCGTCCAGCAGCTTGGGCTTCGACTACGATCGCATTGTCCGCTCCATTCACATTGGCAAGAGGATGGTCACATTTGACCATCGTCGGATGAACAGCAACCTCAATCGACCCATCTTTTTCAACAGTAGCTTTCGCGATCAATTTGATGACATATCCCAAATCCTGAGCTGCTTTAATATCTGCCAACTCAATCTCGGTGATACCACACCGCTCTACTCGATCTCCTGGAACCCATGTATGGAAAGCTAAGCTGGCGAGCAAAGCTGCTTTAGCGGCTGCATCATATCCCTCCACATCTGCGGTGGGATCAGCTTCGGCATAGCCAAGTTGCTGAGCTTGCACAACGGCGTCGCTATAGCCCATACCTTCGCGACTCATCTTGTCCAAGATGTAATTAGTCGTCCCATTGACGATTCCCATAACGGCTGTCACCTCATCGCCGACCAGGGATTCTCTCAGCGGACGGATGATAGGAATCGCTCCCCCCACAGCCGCTTCATAGTAGATCTCGACCCCTGCTTGGTGAGCGGCACGTAAGATCTCTCGTCCATGGGCTGCAAGGAGGGCTTTATTGGCCGTGACGATCGAGGCGCCTTTTTCAATAGCTGCCATGATTAACGTGCGAGCCGGCTCGATCCCACCGATCAATTCGACAACGATATCGAAATCGCACTCTTTTAGCATGAGCTCGGCGTCATCATGGAGTAATTGCGAATCGACGCCCTCACGTTTCTTGGTGATATCTGACACTGCTACACCGCTCAACGTCAGATCGCATCCAATTCTTGCCGATAGCTCATCTGCTTGATCGGTGATGATACGAGCGACCGATGAGCCAACAGTGCCACACCCGAGCAGGCCAACTTTCAACGAACGCGCTGTCATAGTCTTCTCCTCACTTGCCGATATCGAGACTGAGCAGGTCGTCCATAGTCTCTCGTCTGATAATGCCGCTGATCTGTCCGTCCCGAACGCTCACGACAGCGGGACGTAAAGCATGATTGTAATTGGAAGCCATCGATCGGCTATAGGCACCGGAGGCAGGAACTGCGATGATATCTCCAACCTCTATATCTGCCGGAAGGAAAACATCCCTGACCAAGATATCTCCCCCTTCACAGTGTTTACCCACCACACGAGACAAGATGGGTTCAGCTTGAGAAGATCGATTGGCGACAGCGGCGGTATATTCTGCAGCATAGAGAGCTGGACGGATATTGTCGCTCATTCCCCCATCGACCGAGATATAGACTCGCTGAGCTCCCCCTTCCAAATCAACCGTTTTGATCGTTCCGACAGTATAGAGAGCCGTCCCACTAGGGCCGACGATCGCTCGTCCAGGTTCGATAGAGCAATGCGGCATATCGATATCAAAAGCCCTCGCTTCGTGCTCGACGATCTCGCGTAAATTTTTAGCCAGCGTTTCGATAGAAGCTGGGGAATCATCCGAGGTATAGGCGATGCCGAATCCTCCCCCAAGATCCAATTCCGGAAGGGTCGCTCCGGTGGCATCAGTGAATTGACGCATCAATTTCATCGTGCGTTTAGCCGCCACCTCGAATCCTGCAGTATCGAAAATTTGGGAACCGATATGGCTATGGATTCCTGCTAGGGACAACCAGGGACTGAAATGACAGCGCACCATAGCGACCATCGCTTGTCCATTGGCGATAGAGAAACCGAATTTTTGATCCTCGTGAGCGGTAGCGATGTATTCGTGAGTATGCGCTTCGACGCCTGCAGTAACTCTCACCATGACCGTTGCATGCAAGCTACGCTGTTCGCATAGGTGTTCAAGACGAGTGATTTCATCCAAGGAATCGACGATGATACGTCCTACACCAGCTTCCAAGGCGGCTTTTAATTCCTCGGTCGATTTGTTATTGCCATGCATCCCGATACGCGCTGGAGGAAAATGAGCCGCGGTGGCAATTGCCAATTCCCCTCCAGAACACACGTCGAGACAAAGGCCTTCTTCGGCGACCCAACGGGCAATTGTCTTCGAAAGAAAGGCCTTACCGGCATAGTAAACAGACCATCCAGAAAAGGCATCAGCGAAACGACGAGCACGCTGTCGGAAATCTGCTTCATCGATGATATAGATCGGCGAACCTTCCTGATGGATGATCTCAGTGACAGCGCAGTCAGCAATCGTGACTTCCCCCGAATCGTTGCGCGATGTGCTACTCGACCATATCGCTCTATCGAGAGCGTTCAGATCACTACTCGGGGTCAACCATTGAGGTTTGGGTGCTGTTACGTCTGCGTGGATAGAACCAGCAACATGCATATGAGTCACCGTTCCATATTGACAGATGGATGCAGAAAAACCGAGCTTGTCCACTAGATGGCCGGCAACGCCCATTATTCATTCTTCGCGATCAGATGCTAACCTAGTCGAGCCTATAGCAGTTCCACTGCCCCCGTAGCTCAGGGGATCAGAGCGCCGCCCTCCGGAGGCGGGTGCGCAGGTTCGAATCCTGCCGGGGGCGCTTCATACCGGGAGTTGAGAGCGCTAACGGAAGGATTACGTGGTGAATCAGCGCTTACATCAGCCCGATCTCCACGAGGTTGAAGGCACCTTCGTTTCCAAACTCGTCATGCGTGTCACAGATCCTTCAGCTTATCTATTCCGCCTATGGGGATTGGATTCACATAAAGCTCTCATCGTCGTATGGACTTCCATCCGTCTCGCTGTTTTGCTCGTATGGGGAATTTTCCGTCCAGAAACACAAGGGGACGTCGTCTACTACTTCACCCATATCCGCGCCATGTTCAGCGATGGTCCTCAACAGATCATGATGGAATATCCCACACCCGTTCTGTGGTTATTATCCATTCCCTATCTGCTCTCAGGTGGACATCGCACAGGCTATGTCATCGTCTTTGCCATCATCATGGTTGCTCTCGACGCCTGTTTCAGTCTCTCGCTATGGCGCCAAGGAGGATCGTTACGCGCCCAAGCGGTGACAATTTGGTCGGTTTTCGTCGGCTGTATCGGACCGACCATCTATCTTCGCTTCGATATCGTCACCTCGGTTATCGCTGGATGGTCTTTACTCTCCCTTTCCCTTCTTCATCGCAGAGAAGCGGGAGGACTTGCAGGTTTGGGCGCTGCGATCAAATTATGGCCTGCTTTGCTGTGGCCAGCGCTCTGCGTGGGGACTAGGAAGGATCGCCATCTTGTCACTATCGGCTTTTGGTCTTCTGGAATCTTCTTAGCTATCGCCAGTTGGATATGGGCTGGTTGGGATCGTCTGATCTCCCCTCTGACATGGCAATCTGGACGAGGTTTACAAATTGAATCGGTTTGGGCAAGCGTTCCAGTCGCCTTACGCGCCTTCCATATCGGAGATTTCGCAGTCACTGTCTCTCGTTTTCAAGCCTTTGAAATCTATGGGACTAGTGTCGATCTATGGATTACTTTGAGCGGTATTGCCACCGTCATCGGCTTGGCAATTCTGGTCATCTTCTACATATCGTGGCTTATCCGTGGACATACACGCCTCATCGAAGCCGCCGCTTTCACACTCTTGGTGATCTTGATGATGATCACCACCAATAAAACCTTTTCACCGCAATATATGATCTGGCTAGGTGGCCCCTTATGCGCCGCTTTAGCTATCTTGGGCAATGAGGATCGAACCCGCTATACCTTCCTGGGCGATCGCAGACGCCTATTGACTCTCACGGCAGGTATTCTGCTCGCCACTGTTCTCACCGGAATCGTCTTTCCTATCGGATATGAAGCCTTAGTTCGCGATTTTTCTCGATCCGCATGGTTCCGTTTTCCTATCAGCTGTATCTTGGTAGTACGCAACGGGTTGATCGTGGCCTTGATGATCCAAGTCGTACGCTGGATTATTTCATTTATCAAGCCGACGTGGTGGCGTAATCGTGTGCTCCATCGAGATCACATCGATAGCTATGCATCCACTAGGAGGAAGTCATGAGCTCTCCCACTTACCGTCCGCGTCTGGTCACCGCCTTCTTGTGGATCACCTTATGGCTGTTGAGTCGCTTCATCATCTTTCTACTGTGGTCATCGGATGAGAATTACATCACCAGCGATGTCATCTATTACTACTATCAATTCACTGAGCACGGATGGCGATCTTCCCTCGTCGAATATCCAACCCCTATCGCCGCTTTCATCGCCATCTTGGCGATGATGAGCTCTTCTGTCGATTCTTTCATCGCTCTATTCATCTGTTTCATGTGCTGTCTTGACGGACTCACCTCGCTTGCGATGTGGAGATCTGGATATCGCAAAGCTGGGGTCTATTGGGCTGTTTTCATGTTCTTCGTCGGACCGTTAATGTGGACGAGAGTGGACTTACTATCCGCCATCCCGGTTGCCTATAGCTTGATATGGCTGACCTCTCGTCCGCACTGGAGTGGATCGATGATCGCAGTTGGAGCCTCCACTAAACTGTGGCCAGCTATCTTGATCGCCCCTCTCATCGGCAGGGATTCGATGGGACGTAAACGTCTTTTCTCCTTCCTCTGTACAGGGGGGATCCTCGGCTTGGCATCGATCGCTTTCTTCGGCTGGCATCGTTCCTATTCCCCTCTCACCTGGCAAGGTGATCGAGGTTTACAGATCGAATCGGTCTTTGCCTCCGTCCCGATGCTCTTGAGAGCTTTGTATCTAGACGGTGGATATCACGTTGACTTTTCGGCATATAACGCTTGGGAGATCTTTGGGCCAAGTGTGAAGGGCTGGCAACATACGGCTTCGCTGACTATGAGTGCCACCTTCGTGATCGCAGCCCTCTTGGCATGGATGATAGCCTTTCGTCCACGCTGGAAAGATTGTCCAGTCAATGTCCATATATGCGATGAACGTTCCTTCGCGATCGCTTTGGCGATCACTACGATCATCGCCTGGGTTATCGTTTCCAATAAGACTTTTTCTCCCCAATATATCATCTGGCTTGCGGGCCCGCTTGCCGTTCTTGCTTCCCTTGCGAGGAGCCCTTGGCAGCGCAGTTTGGCAACGCTGTGCTGTATCTGCGGACTTATCCTTGCAATTGCTACCCATCTGATTTTCCCGATCTATTACGGACCCCTCATCACGCCAGGGGATCTCACGATGACGGTGACGCTTCTTTTAATCGGACGCAATGTCTTAATGGTCTTATTCGCCATAGGAACACTGCTTGCTGCGATTCAGCACGCTCGAATGATCAATCGCATGGCGAAAATATCTAGTGACGACACGTCTGCCATCCTTTGACCCCCAAGATCACTAGGCTAGAGACGGTATCGCTACGGTGAGCGATTGAATTGTGAGGGAGGAAGTGGCTCGTCCACATCTGCTATGTCACACGATCAAGATTTTGCAGCTAACGATTGGATGATCGATGAGATGCGCGAGCGTTTCATCGCAGATCCTTCATCGGTAGATAAGGCTTGGGCTCAATATTTTCTCCGCATGGATTCTCATATATCTGCACAGTCTGCCTCATCGCCTGGACAATCCCATAGCGATAGCACTGTTCCCACTGTCGAGCCGCGTGAACAAAGAGTGGAAAATCCCAGCACTCCCGGTCAAATTTCCAAATTGGGTCCTGAAGTTCCACGATCGGCTACACAGATCCATAGCGCTGAAGCAAGTCCACAAAGAGTCATGCGCGGTGCCGCGATGCGCACCGCACGCAATATGGAAGAATCCCTCACCGTCCCTACAGCGACATCGGTGCGTACCGTGCCGATGAAATTGGCGATCGAAAATCGGGCAACGATCAATAATTTCTTGCGTCGAAGCAGAGGTGGCAAAGTCAGCTTCACCCATATCATCGCCTATGCCATGGTTCAAGCAATTAAAGCTGTTCCAGCGATGAACTATTCCTATGCTCTTGTCGATGGCAAACCTGTGGTCAAGGAAAATATCGATATCAATCTCGGCATCGCTATCGACGTGGTGAAAGGCGATCAGCGCCAACTTCTCGTCCCCTCAATCAAAGCAGCTCAAAATCTGAATTTCGCCGAGTTCTACTCCGCCTATGAACAGCTTGTTCACAAGGCACGTCATGGCGGATTGAGCGTGGACGATTTCGCCCACACCACAGCGACGATCACCAATCCTGGTGGAATCGGCACCAATATGTCAGTACCTCGCCTCATGTCCGGACAAGGCACGATCCTTGGCGTGGGATCAATCGGCTATGCCGCCGATCTTGAGGGAGCCAATGAGATCAACTTGACTCAGATGGCGATCGGTAAAGTTGCGACCTTGACATCTACCTATGACCATCGGGTGATTCAAGGAGCACAATCGGGAGAATTCTTGCGCACCATTCATCGTCTTTTGAAAGGTGAAGAGGGATTCTACGAATCGATCTTTGAGGCTTTACGCATTCCCTATCCCCCTGTCCAGTGGGATAACGACCGCCATTTCCACCTATCCCATCACATGGGCAAGCAAGCTCGCGTCTACGGGCTTATTCAGTCTTTCCGTCATTACGGACATCTTCAAGCCGATATTGACCCGATCGAATATCGGATGCGCACCCATCCGGATCTCGAATTGCATACCCACGGTTTGACCTTGTGGGATTTGGATCGCCAATTCCCCGTTGAAGACCTCGGGCCGACCCATGAGTCCTTGCTGACTTTACGCCAGATTCTCGACCGTTTACGGGATTCTTACTGTCATACTTTGGGCATCGAATATATGCATATTTCCGATCCTCACCAACGACAGTGGTTCCAAGATCAGCTCGAAAAAGCCCATCATCCTCGTCCGCGTGAAGAGCATCTGCGCATTCTCGATCAGCTCTCAGAAGCGGAAGTCTTTGAAACCTTCTTGCAGACAAAATATGTCGGACAGACCCGCTTCTCCTTAGAGGGAGCTGAATCTGCCATCGTCATCTTAGCTGAGCTGTGCGAGCAGGCAGCTAATACCCATCTCGATGAGGTGTGCATCGGTATGCCTCACCGTGGACGTTTGAATGTTTTGAGCAATATCGTCGGTAAGGATTTCTCTCAAATCTTCCATGAATTCGACAACCGTACCGACCATGTGGAAGTCATCAGCGGAGATGTGAAATACCATCTGGGCGCTGAGGGACGCTATACCGCTGCCAGTGGTAAAACCGTCTTGACCTCGGTAGCGGCTAATCCCTCCCATCTCGAAGCGGTTGATCCAGTTCTTCAAGGTATTACGAGAGCGAAGCAAGATCGTTCATCATCTTCTATGGACTATCCCGTATTGCCTGTTTTGATGCATGGAGATGCGTCATTCGCAGGCCAAGGCATCGTCTATGAAACCTTGCAGATGTCCCAACTGCGCGCCTATCGGACCGGGGGAACCATTCATCTGGTGGTCAATAATCAGGTGGGATTCACCACAGCCCCTAGCGATGGACGCACATCGGTCTATGCCACCGATATCGCCAAAGCTGTCCAAGCTCCGATCCTGCATGTCAACGGGGACGATCCAGATGCATGCGCCAGAGCGGCACAGTTGGCTTTCGATTATCGTGAACGATTCCATAAAGACGTCGTCATCGATATGCTGTGCTACCGCAGACGCGGTCATAATGAAGGCGATGACCCGAGTCTGACTCAACCCCATATGTATGATTTGATCGACAAGAAACGTCCGGTGCGCAAACTCTACACTGAGCAGTTGGTCGGTCGTGGGGATATCACTTTGGAAGATGCTGAGAAGGCTGTAACCCGTTTCCGTTCTCGCCTCGAAGAGGTCTTTGCCGATGTGAGGGATAAAGACCTCGATCACAAACGTTACCGTCTGGTTCCGTCCTATCCTCTCAAACCAGAACATCCAACTTCCACAGCGACCACACCTGAGGCGATGGCAAAGGTAGCTGAGGTTTATCGCACCTTGCCGGAGGGATTTACCGTCCACCCGAAGGTGGAAAGCCAATTGGCGAAACGCGCTCGATCCATCCAGAGCGGACCGATCGATTGGGCGACTGCCGAGATTCTGGCTTTCGGAACGATCTTGATGGACGGACACCAGGTGCGTCTAAGCGGTCAGGATTCTCGTCGTGGAACCTTCTCTCAACGTTTCGGTGCTGTCGTCGATCGTCGAACAAATGAGGCATGGGTTCCTTTGAAACATCTGACAAGCGACCAAGGTAACTTCGATATTTTCGATTCTTTCCTCAGCGAATATGCCGTCATGGGCTTTGAATACGGTTACTCTGTCGCGGCCTCCGATGCATTGGTCTGTTGGGAAGCTCAATATGGAGATTTTGCCAATGGAGCTCAAATCATCATCGATGAATTCGTCTGCTCTGGCTTCGCCAAGTGGACGCAGAAATCCGGTGTCGTTCTCCTCCTCCCCCATGGATATGAAGGAGCCGGCCCAGATCATTCAAGCTCTCGTATCGAACGTTTCCTCCAGCTGTGTGCGGGATCGAATATGGCGGTATGTCAGCCTTCCACACCGGCATCCTATTTCCATCTTTTGCGTCAGCATATAGTGGTCAATTGGCATCGTCCGCTGGTTATCGCCACTCCTAAGTCGATGTTGCGCAATAAGATGGCGGTCTCGATGCCAGAAGAATTCACCTCTGGAGCTTGGACGCCGGTCTTAGATGATCTCACCGTTGAGCCAGACGAGGTCGAACGCATCGTGCTCTGTTCTGGAAAGATCCGTTGGGAATTGCTCAAACGACGTGAAGAGCTCGGGCTTTCATCGAAGGTAGCCATCATAAGCTGTGAGCGTCTTTTCCCCCATCCAGTCGAAGAATTGACGCGTATCTTGTCACGTTTCAGTCCGACGACACAGATTTTCTGGGTTCAAGACGAGCCTGCTAATCAAGGAGCTTGGGAGTTTATCAAGCTAAATCTTGAGCCTCTCCTTCGCGATTCCTTATCGCGGGCAATCGATATCAAACCTGTGACACGTCCTATTGCCGCTGCGGCGTCAACAGGTATGCGCAGGATTCATCTTGCCGAAGCCGATCGACTGATGGAGATGGCATTTGCTCACTTGGAATGAGATAGTTACCGAAACGTAACCTAATTTTTTGCCCTCTACCCCTTCCAGTTTTGCCATGAACGTGGCAAGGTTATCTTGCTGTAGGCTTTTTGTCCCCTATAAGGAGTCGTTGAATATGGACTGGCGCCACCGCGCAGCATGTCTGACGGAAGATCCTGAACTTTTCTTCCCCATTGGCAATACCGGACCAGCTCTCGCCCAAGTAGAAGAGGCGAAGAAGGTCTGCCGTCGCTGCGATGTGCGTGAGGAGTGCGCTACATGGGCGATCACTTCCGGGCAAGATCATGGGGTATGGGGAGGCTTGTCCGAAGACGAACGTCGCGCGATGAAACGTCGCAATAATCGCGGACGAGCTGCTCGTAGCTGATCTCTGCTCACAATTCGTGACCCGCATAGGCGGGCCACGAGACATTCACGGTAGCGGTTGATCCCTTATCGTGATTATTGGTCAATGTGAATTTACCGTTGAGATCGGTCACTAGCGTTGAGACGATAGAGAGCCCCAGACTATGCGAGGTTGTCAAATCGAAATCTTGAGGTAGACCGATACCATCGTCAATCACTTTCATGGTGAGTCGATGTCCATCTTTGAGGTGCGGGCGCACCCTGACCGTTCCTCCAGCCATTGCAAAGCCGTGCTCAATCGCATTTTGACACAGTTCGGTCATGACCAAAGATAGCGATGTCGCGACATGACCGGGCATCATGCCGAAATCTCCCTCACGGATCACCTGCACCTTCTCATGGGTGGAGGCAACATCTCCAACCATATGCAAGATACGGTCGGCGATATCGTCAAAGTTGACATTGTCGCCAAATCCTTGGGAGAGGATCTCGTGGACAGCTGCAATGGATTGGACACGTCTCATCGCATCGTGCAAAGCGTCTTTGCCTTCTGCAGAGCTGATGCGACGCGATTGGAGACGCAAGAGGGCAGCCACCGTTTGTAAATTATTCTTCACTCGATGGTGGATCTCTCGAATCGTGGCGTCTTTATTGACCAGCTCTCGTTCACGTTCAACCAATTGTGTGACGTCTCGACATAAGACGAGGATTGCCAAAAGCTCGTTATTCAATTTCAAGGGAATGATGCGAACCCTGAATGTGAAATCCGGACGTTCGAGATAACTCTCATAGACGGCTAAGGCTCCGTGAACGCTGCGTCCGGCTGCAAATTCGTTGACCATGTGCGGTTCGACTGAGCGCAGATTCTCCCCCACCAGATCTCCGCTGATTCCCAAACGGCGCAGATAGGACACTGCATTGGGGCTTGCATAGAGTAAATCTCCACTGATTTCGACGAGTAAGATGCCGTCTCCCACCTTCGGACTCTGGGAGGGATCGCTTGGCGGCTCAACGGGGAATTCGCCGTGGTGGAGCATATCGCATAGGGAATCAGCGATCGCCATATAGGTATCTTCCAAAGCTCCTGGAGCGCGAACACCCATCTGATTGGTATGGCGTTCCACGATTGCGATACATCGTCCATTGCGGATGATCGGAATAGCGCTCACCTCAACAGGGATTCCTGCCGCAACATTGTGTTCACTATCCTTGACGATCTGTCTTGAAAGATATGCCGATGTCACCGCCGAATCAGCTTCGTAGCTCAAAGCGCTACCGACCACATCGTCTTTGAGAGCTGTCGGTCCTGTCACCGGTCGCACCTGAGCTCCTGCCCAAAAAATTTGAGGATCGCTAGCATCTGGGATCCATAAGACGAGATCTGAAAATGCCGTATCGGCAAGCAGATGCCATTCACGCACCACTGAAATCAACCATGTCACGTCGTCGCTTTCCAAACGGCAATGCTCATAGATGACTGCAGATAGTTGACCCATATCCTTCTTCCTAGCCCTATAACCGTTGCCATCCTAGTAGGTGGAGGGAGTGAAATTCACCTTTGTGTAAGGGTTGTCAGATATGACATATCTCACCTATTCTTTGCCTGTCCTTCCCTCTTTTGGCACAATGGGGAGTTGCGCCTAGGCGTAACGGATCGTAGCCTCGATAGGGTCGAGGAGTCTTAGAAGGAGAGCGATATGGGAAAGACTGGACGCAAGCGTCGCGCACGTCGCAAGAATGGCGCTAATCACGGCAAGCGCCCCAACGCCTGATAAACGTCGAGAGCTGGAAAATTCCAGCTCTCTTTTTTCTCTTTTGAATCTCATTGAGACACTCAACGGTAGGTGATCGTCATCTGAGAGATCCTCACCTTCAAACTTTCTGGAGCCATCTGCGGTTGATGAGCACGCTTCACTAAAGCGGTGATGCACTGCTCAAGATCGAAATGATCCATGCAATGTTCACATGCCATCAAATGTTCACGCACGCTATCTGCACATGTGGAAGGCAACTCTCCGTGGAGAAAGGCATGGACATGCTCAATGGCGAGACAGCATTGCTCATCTGGATCCACCTCGCCGAGATGGGGATAGTTCATCTCAGTCATCTTCGCCCTTTCCAATACCGAATTCTTTGGCATAACCTGCCAACTTTTCACGCAGTTGCGCCCGTCCGCGATTCAAACGCGACATCACCGTCCCGATCGGAGTTCCCATAATCTCGGCGATCTCTTTATAGGAAAACCCTTCGATATCTGCCAAGATCACCGCCTGGCGAAAATCGGGCGATAATGAATCGAGAGCTTCTACGACGACAGCATCGGGCATAGCATCAAGAGCTTCTCTCTCAGCCGATGGCAATCCCATCGAGGTATGGGAGGCAGCTCTCGCCAGTTGCCAATCTTCTACCTCAGATGACGATGATTGCGGCTGACGCTGAGCTTTGCGATAACTATTGATATAGGTATTGGTCAAGATGCGATAGAGCCAAGCCCGTAGATTAGTTCCCGGCTTGAACTGATCGAAAGCGCTAAAAGCTTTCGCATAGCATTCTTGGACGATGTCTTCCGCATCGGCTCGATTGCGCGTCATACGCAAGGCAGCACCATAAAGCTGGTCGATATATTCCAGCGCATCCTTTTCAAAGCGCTGTGCCCGCTCGGCATCTGTTTCTGCGAGGTCGATCTCACTCATCGCGATTAAGCCTAGCGAATCTGTCCAGAAGCGACCATCCGCTCGGCTTTCTAAGGGGTCGAGCAACGCCGTGGCAGAAACGACAGCTGTCATATCGGCATAACCGATCGACCATGGCTTTTTATTCCTCCCAATCCCAACAGGGACGATACGAATAGGTATCTTTCCTGCGCGCAACATCATTTCGCACTAGATTATTCATATACACATTGCCAGGATCGACTGGAAGGAATATCGATGTCTCTTATCCGTTTCGCAGGCAGAGTTCTCCACTCAGCCTATTTCGCTATGGACGGCTATCAGCTCGTAACCAAACCTGACCGTTATAGCGATGAGATCGCCAAGACGACCGATCGCCTCATTCCCGCTATCCAGTCCGTCTTACCGCCGGATATAGCAGATCGTCTGCCAGAAAAATCCCGTTCGTGGACGCGTATTTTCGGTATCGCTCAGCTAACAGGAGCAGCTCTTTATGCCACCGGCCTATTGCGTCGTCCAGGAGCCTACCTTCTGGCTTTGTCGACCACCCCTCGCCTCATCGCCGCCGTATCATCTCGACAAAAAACAGACGCCCTCATTCCAGCAGCCATGTTGGGAAGCACCTTGGTGGCAACCCAAGATACCGCTGGCAAACCGAATCTGCGATGGCGTGCTGAAAATTCCACCCGTCATCTCGCTCGCGCTGCAGAGCGCACGGGTCAGCAGGTCAGTCGTGAGGCGAAACGTTCGGCACGAGCTTTGAAAAAAGAAGCGAAACGCAATGCGAAAGCTGCCCGCAAACAGGCGGCTCGTCTGGGAGTGATCTGATAACGATACGTATCTGCCGTTATCGCTGTGTAGAGGATGTACTGAGCTGAACGATCAACAATGGCTAACACCACGAATTCACCATCAGGTGGATGCGTGGTGTCCTCTTTCAGGTTCCAAATCGCAATCCAATAGAGCGCTGATCTTAGCGGCTCTAGCAGATGAGCCCACCACGTTGTCCAAAGTATTGGATTCACGAGATATACGCTTAATGATAGATGCCTTGCGCTCCTTCGGCGTGGAGATCACCATTATTGGACAAGCGGAGGGTTGTTTCGATCTTCACCTTAAGCCTTCTCAAGACTTCAGATCTTCGTCTCAACCTATCCACTGCGGTTTGGCGGGAACGGTCATGCGCTTCGTCCCTCCTGTGGCGATGCTGTCATCAACCCCCACACATTTCATCGGAGACGATCATGCTTCCCACCGTCCAATGGCGGAGCTCTTATCAGCCTTGACATCCCTAGGGGCACATATCGATAACGATCGGCTGCCTTTCACCATGATCCCCCCACAGCGGATTAAGAGCAATCACATCTCATTGGATTCCAGCGCGACGAGCCAATATATCTCCGCTCTTCTCCTCAGTGCAGCGCGCTATCCCGCGGGATTAATCGTCGAAGCAACGGGATCTATCCCCTCTGCTCCCCATATCGAGATGACGATCGAAATGCTCAATCAGCGCGGAGTCCATGTCGATCATCACGATCACACATGGACAGTTTCTCCCCAGACTATCGCTGGAGGGAGCTATAGGATCGAGCCGGATTTGACCAATGCCGCCGTCTTCCTCAGCGCAGCTATTGTGGCAGGGGGAAAAGTAAGCGTACCCGCATGGCCGAAATATACGACCCAACCAGGGGATATGATCCGACAGATCGCCACTAGGATGGGAGCTATCCCCACATGGGATGACGGTGTATTGACCATTGAATCGGGAGCATCTCTTCATCCCATCGATATCGACCTACACCCAGCCTCCGAGCTCACCCCTGTCGTTGCAGCCCTTGCCGCATGCGCACACGGACGTTCCGTATTACGTGGTGTCGGACATATCAGAGGTCATGAGACCGATCGGCTAGCCGCCTTGGAAAACGAATTGCGCGCCGTCGGAATCGCAGCCTATCAAACCGATGACGGTATGGTCATTGATGGAGTTGGACAACAGATCACAAAACTATCTCCCCAGCGTATCTTGCACACATATGGGGATCATCGGATGGCTCATTTTGCCGCTCTGTTAGGTTTGGTCATCGATGGGATCACGGTGGATGACATCTCAGTCGTATCCAAAACCATGCCCGATTTCGTCCAGCGCTGGCAGCAATTAACTGCTCTATAGGATTGGTAGGCCTCGTAATTCTCACTCAACGACTACCATGAGGGATGTCTATTCACAGATGTTACGAGGGAGATATGGCTCGACGCTTCTCATCCTATGACGATATCGACCCGTCTGATTTCGACCGTCCGGTGCGCAAACCTCGTCCGCGGACGAAGGATCGCCCTGACTATTCCGATGCTGAACAGGGCAATGTCATTGCGGTTGATCGTGGACGCTATCGATGTGCTCTCGATGATGGACGTCGCCTCACGGCGAAAAAAGCTCGACAGCTAGGTAGAAAAGGGGTCATTGTCGGAGATCGGGTGCGTCTTGTAGGAGATACCAGCGGAGATGAGGATACGCTGGCGCGTATCGTTGAAGTGGTGGATCGAACCACCGTTCTCAGACGTACAGCAGATGATACCGATCCCAGTGAACGTCCAGTCGTAGCC
>JAEZYG010000081.1 GCA_023419175.1 Actinomycetes bacterium | reverse complement strand
GAATTAGAACAGCGTCTTATCGCCGAACGGGTGGATATGACCTTACCTATCACCTTCCGACCCCACGGTGCCCGTCATCCCGTCTCCGCTCTCATCGAGAAGATGTGCGATGTTTTCGTTGCAGCCGGCTGGAATGTGGTGGAAGGCCCCGAGCTGGAATCCGAGTGGCTGAATTTCGATGCTTTGAATATTCCTGCTGACCACCCCGCACGTGGATTGAGCGATACCTTGTTCACCTCTCCTGTAGAGGATCATCGCCTTTTGCGCACTCAAACCTCTCCTGTGCAGATGCGCACCATGTTAACCTCACAGCCTCCGATCTATATGGTCAGCCCCGGCAAAGTCTTTAGAGCGGACGAATATGACGCCACCCATCTGCCAATGTTCCACCAGATTGAAGGATTGGTCGTCGATAAGGGCATCACGATGGGTCACCTCAAGGGGACTCTCGACCATCTCGCCCAGGCGATGTTCGGCCAGGTGCGTACTCGTTTGCGTCCGCATTATTTCCCCTTTACAGAGCCCAGTGCCGAGATGGATTTGGAATGTTTCGTCTGTCACGGAGAATCGGTGGGCAATCCTGATCGTCCTTGCCGTACCTGCAAATCTGAAGGTTGGATCGAATGGGGAGGATGCGGTGTGGTCAATCCTCGTGTCCTTCAAGCTGCAGGTATCGACACCGATATCTACACAGGTTTCGCTTTCGGTATGGGAGTCGATCGCACGGTGATGTTTCGCAATAATGCCCCTGATCTGCGTGATTTTGTTGAAGGGGATATCCGTTTCCCGCGTTCTTTGCAAGGAGGAGCACGATGAAGGTTCCCGTCAGTTGGATACGCGATCTCACATCGTTACCTTCTGAGATCACCACCACCCATATCTGTGACACCTTGACCAGGGCTGGTCTGCAGGTGGAAAAGGTTGAGATGCGTGGGTCAGATATCACCGGACCTGTCGTGGTGGGTCAGGTGAAAGATTTCGTCGATGAACCTCAAAAAAACGGCAAAATAATCCGCTGGTGTCAAGTCGATGTCGGCGAAGATAAGCCGCGCGGTATCGTATGCGGAGCCCATAATTTTTCTATCGGTGACTATGTCGTCGTCGCTTTGCCTGGCGCTGTTTTACCTCAAGATTTCGCTATCGCTGCCCGTAAAACATATGGACATATTTCTGACGGCATGATGTGCGCTACCGATGAGCTCGGATTGGGAGGAGCTCATGAAGGCATCATGATCTTGCCCGACTCGATCGATGGCGAGCCGCTTGTCCTCGGGTCAGATGCTGTCGAATTGCTGAAGATGCGCGATGAGATCATGGAGATCGATGTGACCCCCGATTTGGGATATTGCATGTCGATGCGTGGTATCGCTCGTGAGATCTGCCAAGGATTCGCCATCTCGTTTAACGATCCTTATAGCGGTGGATATTATGAACCTGAACAGGGCGGTTATCCGGTCCGTATCGAATCGGATCACTGTGATCTTTTCGTCGCTATCAGCGTGGACGGATTCAATCCTAACGCTGAGACTCCCACCTGGATGTCTTCCCGTTTGATCGCTGCAGGAATGCGTCCGATCAGCTTGGGAGTCGATATCACCAACTATGTGATGCTCGAATCCGGTCAGCCCCTCCACGCCTATGATGCGAAAGCTCTTACAGGTGCCATCGTTGTCAGACAAGCCTACGAAGGCGAGATATTGACCACCTTGGACGGTATTGAGCGCACACTTGTGACAGATGATCTGGTCATTGCCGACGATTCTGGAGCGATCGGTCTTGCCGGTGTCATGGGTGGAGCCAGCACTGAATTGAGTGAAACTTCGTGCGATATCGTGCTTGAAGCAGCGTGTTTTTCTCCCGAAGCTATCGGACGTTCCTTTAGGCGTCACAAACTCCCCTCGGAAGCCTCCAGCCGTTTTGCTCGCGGAACCGATCCCCATCTTCCCTATGCGGCAGCCCAGATGGCGGCCAGATTGATGGTTGAATTGGGCGGAGGGCAGATCAGGAAAGAAAGAACAGTCGTCGGCGCTGTGGCGGCGATGCCGTCATGTACCATCCCCGCCGATCTGCCCGCTCGCGTTTTAGGAACTCAGATCAAGACCGAACAGGTCGTTGAGATCTTCCGAGCATCTCATATCGAGGTCGCGATCCAAGACGGTGAGGTGGAATATCTCACCCTAACTCCGCCGAGTTGGCGTCGCGATCTGGTGGATCCCTATGACTATGTAGAAGAAGTGGCGTGCAAGCTCGGTTTCGATATCGTCACTGCGCGCATGCCTTTAGCTCGTCCTCAAGGTGGATATACCTTTGCTCAGCAGGCGAAACGTGCGGTGATGAATGCACTAGCTGAAGCCGGTTTTACTGAATTGATCACCCTTCCTTTTATGGCAGACGAGGACTGTGATCGTTTGCAATTGCCCACTGAAGATAGGCGTCGAAATCTCGTCCGCTTGGCGAATCCTCTCGATGAGACCCATCCCTATATGCGCACAACCTTGCTTCCCGGTTTGATCGCGGCTGCCCTACGCAATGCCTCACGCAGTCAAGAGGATTTGGCGATTATCGAGACCGGGTCGGTCTTTATCGATAATGACTGTGCTCCCTCGATTCTTCCAAACGTCTCCAGGCGTCCATCGGATGACGAGATTGAGCAGGTGATGGGAAATCTTCCCGATCAGCCGCGCATGATCGCTGCTTTGCTGAGCGGATATTGGATCCAACCTTCGTGGGATCACGATGGTCAACGAGCCGATTGGCGTCATGCCGTCTACGCAGCCCAGGTGATCGCTTCGACATTGGGATTGACGCTGATAGTTCGCAATGCGACCTGCCCTCCCTGGCATCCAGGACGTTGCGCTGAGCTGGTCGTTGCATCTTCAGATGGCGATGTCGTTGTTGGCTATGCCGGTCAACTCCACCCCTCAGTAGTGGCTGCTTACTCTTTGCCTGAGGCAACGTGTGCATGCGAATGCAATCTGGATGAGATGATCCGTCTTGCTCCGCGCTCAGGACAGGTGAAAGCGGTATCGTCTTATCCTCTTAACAAGGAAGATATCGCCTTGGTCGTCAATCGAGATATGCCCGCTTCCGAGGTGGAGCAGGCCATCATCGATGGAGCAGGACCTCTATTGGAATCGGTTCGGCTTTTCGATATTTTCACCTCAGAGCAGATTGGTGATGATAAGAAATCGCTGACCTTCGCTTTGAACTTTAGAGCTCCTGATCGAACTCTGACCGATAAAGAGGTCGCCCAATTACGCGCCCAGGTGATCGAGATGGCAGCCGAACGTTGCCAGGCTCATCTGAGAGCCTGATAGATATACTGCTCAGCCCAATTGGGCTGAGCAGTTGTTTATTTAATCGCGACGAGTCTGATCGCAATATTCTGCGATCCGTCCAATTGCCTCGCTCAAGATAGCCTCTTCAGGTAAAGCGACCACACGGAAATGATCTGGATAAGGCCAGTTAAATCCTCGTCCGTGACTGACGAGGATCTTGTGAGAGCGCAATAATCCCAACGCCCATTCCTCATCGTCGTCAATTGGGTAACGCTGAGGATCGAGACGAGGGAAAAGATAGAGAGAACCGTCTGGTCGGGTGCATGAGACGCCCTCGATATCGTTGAGCAACCGATAGGCAAGATCGATTTGATCGTAGAAACGACCTCCTGGGGCAATGAGCTCATCGATGGATTGATAGCCGCCTAGAGCTTCTTGAATGGCATGTTGAGCAGGAACGTTGGCGCACATGCGCATATTGGCTAATAGCCCCAAACCTTCAAGCAGATCATGAGCACTTTCGATAGGACCTGATGTCATCAACCAACCAGCGCGATAGCCACAGGCTCGATAAGCCTTCGAAAGACCTGAGAAGGTGAAACACAAGACGTCATCGGCGCACAGACGAGAAAGATGAATATGTGTTGAGCGGTAGATGATCTTTTCGTAGATCTCATCGGTGAGAACGATCAATCCATGAGTGCGAGCCAATGAGACGATCTGTCGAAGTGTGGGTTCATCGTAGACAGCTCCGGTGGGATTATTCGGATTGATAACCACGATCGCTTTGGTGCGTTCAGTGATTTTCGCTTCAATATCGTTGCAATCAGGAGCCCAATTATTATTCTCATCGCATAGGTAGTGGACGACGCGGGCGCCTGTCAAGGTTGCTGCTGCCGTCCATAAAGGATAGTCGGGGGCAGGGATAAGGATTTCGTCATCACTGTTCAGCATGGCTTGGAGAGTCATTGAGATGAGTTCGCTGACACCGTTACCGATGATGATCTGATCGACATCGGCTTTGATACCGAAATTTTGATAGTACTGGGCGACAGCTGTGCGGGCGGAATAAAGACCGCGAGCATCGCAATACCCTTCGGAATCTTGTAGGTGAGCGATCACGCTTTTCACCATGGAAACTGGAGTATGGAAACCGAAAGATGCCACATTGCCGATATTGAGATGCAAGATGCGCTCCCCGGCTTGTTCCATACGCATCGCTTCAACCATATTGCGTCCGCGAACGTCGTAATGGACATCTTTCAAACGTGCTGCCTGTCGGTAACGCGATGTCATAGTCATCCTTCCTCGTCAAGGGAATCCTATCGGTTTGGCAGCTCAGGTCGGTATGATGACCATGTGGCGATCACGCGTGACAGCATCATAGAAGCTGCCCTAACCATTCTGGACAGTTATGGGCTCCCTGATTTATCTATGAGAAGAATCGGTTCTGTGGCAGGTGTTCAAGCTGCCACGATCTATTGGCATTTCGCCAATAAACAAACTCTCCTTGCCGCTTTGGCAGATACCATCGTCGAAAAAATCCCCTCCTGTGAGAATCTTGAACAGTGGGCAAGCGCTTCTCGTGAGGTGATGCATCGATATAGGGATAGCGCTGAGATTATTGCTGCTACTTTGGCGGTCGGTTTGGGAAATAGTCCCTTTGATGCTCAAGCCTACGAATTGGTTCGGCGTTCTGGTATGTCCGATGAGGATGCCAGACGGGTTGTCCATACGTTAACCCATTTCGTCTTGGGGCATACGATGCACGAGCAGACACGACAGACCCTCATGGCGATGAAGATTATCGATTCTGCTCAACAGGTGCGTGACGATGAAGGATTTGCGGACGGAATCGCGATGATTCTGGCGGGTAGCAAAGCGTTGCGGCCAGAGCGATGATGCTATAATCATTCCTTGCTTCGAATAAATATTTCAAGGAGTGTTGTGGAAACCCATCGCAGTCATCACGCAAAGAGGGTGTCGAGAGCCGCTCGCCAGGCAAAGATCATTGAATTGATCTCCAGTGAGCAAATCAGTTCCCAAGCTGAACTAGCCGCTCTTTTGGCGGGTGAGGGGATCGTGGTCAGCCAAGGAACTTTGAGCAAAGATCTCGTCGAGATTTCCGCAGTGAGAATACGCAACGGTGAAGGCGATTTGGTCTATGCCATCTCCGATAGCGATCTGGGGAGCGTGCGCAGCGAAGCAAAACTTGAAAGGGTCTGTCGAGAAATTCTGTTGACAGTGGCATCATCGGCGAATCTTGTCGTCATGAAAACCCCGCCAGGAGCGGCTCAATATTTTGCTTCGGTGATCGACAAGGTCAGCCGCGACGACATTCTCGGTACGATCGCCGGTGACGATACGGTTATGGTGATCGCTGCCGATATAGATGCTGGACAACGGATCGAGCAGTGGTTTTCCTCGCTTGCAGGACGAGAAAAAGAGGTGCGTTGATGGCTAACGATTCTCACGAACAAGGGACGCTATGGGGCGGACGTTTCTCCCAGCGTCCTGACGATGTGATGTTTTCTCTATCGGTATCGACTCACTTCGATTGGCGTCTAGCTTGCGATGACATTGATGGATCATGTGCCCATGCCTCAGCCCTCTACCGAGCGGGATACCTCGCCGAAGAGGACTATCAGACCTTGATATCCGCTTTAAAGGAGATGCGTCAAGAGGTCATAGATGGCATAGCGAAACCTCTCGCTTCAGATGAGGACGTCCATGGTGCCCTAGAGAGAATCCTGATCGATAAGGTCGGGCCGCGTATTGGCGGACGTTTGCGTGCCGGACGATCTAGAAATGACCAGATCGCCACCTTGATCCGTCGCTGGTTGCGCCGTCAAATCCGCGACCTTACATCCGATATCGGGCAGGTCGTCGAGGCTCTCGTTGCCCAGGCGAAAGCGCATATCGATACCGTCATGCCCGGCCGTACCCATCTGCAAACAGCTCAGCCCATCCTCTTAGCTCATGGACTTTTAGCCCATGTCTGGCCACTTATCCGTGATTATCAGCGTCTGCGTGACTGTGACCGCCGTCTGGCGATTTCTCCCTATGGATCAGCAGCCTTGGCAGGGACATCCCTTGGACTTGACCCTGTCCATGTGGCTCACGCACTGGGATTTAACGATAGTGTTTCCAATTCCATAGACGGCACCTCTGCTAGAGATCTTGTCGCAGAAGCTGCCTATATTTGCGCTCAGATCGCTATCGATATCTCACGTTTAGCTGAAGAGATCATCATGTGGACAACCTCTGAATTCTCCTTCGCTTACTTGGACGATGCGTGGTCAACGGGCTCGTCAATCATGCCTCAGAAGAAGAATCCCGATGTGGCGGAATTAGCTCGCGGTAAGGCGGGACGTCTGATTGGAAATCTTGCAGGGTTGCTCGCCACTTTTAAGGCGATGCCTTTGGCATATAACCGAGATCTTCAAGAGGATAAAGAACCCCTTTTCGATTCTCTCGATCAGCTTCATCTCTACTTGCCGGCAGTAGCTGGGATGGTGGCAACGTTGAGATTTAATGTCGATGTGATGCGCAAGGCGGCTCCTCGAGGATTCAGCTTGGCGACCGATGTGGCAGATTGGCTCGTACGCCAAGGAATTCCTTTTGCCGATGCGCATGATATCGCTGGAGCAGCTGTTCGCTATTGCGAACAAGAAAATATTGATCTTTCAGATCTTGACGATGAGCAATTGGAGCAGATCCATCC